>CAYQTW010000020.1:0-17628 GCA_964420485.1 uncultured Anaerolineales bacterium | reverse complement strand
CCATCCAACAAAAAAAGGTATCTGCTCAATAAAGTGGGGCAATGTAGCCGAGGTTTCCATACCTCGCGGGCATAACGCGCTATGGAAAGCGCGGCTACGTTAAAAGTGCCCCAGAATATTGAGATGATACAAAAAAAGCCCGCTCAAGAGCGGGCTTTTTTGCCTCCAATTGACCCTACCACCACGGCAGGAAAAAAGTCTGCGTCGTGGCTGTCAAGCCGTCATACGTCACCGTCACATCAATCACCACCTTCTGACCTGGCAGTGACGGAGAGAGGTTAAAACCACGTCGTGTAAAGCCGCTGGCATTAGTGGGATCGAACGAGTAGGGTTGATCACCCGATTGATAGTGGACCACCATCTTGACAGCAGCGCCAGAAATCGGCTGCTGTTGCTGGTCGTTCACGTAGACAAAGACCGTCTGAGTGCCCTGCTGCCCAGTGATGGCATAGCGTACCGAGGCGCTTATATTTAGTTCCGTCACCGAGTACAAAACATCGCCCCTGGCAGGCTGAATTGCTTCCTCACGAACGCCGAAACGTTCAACACAGGTCTCTCCCAAGTTAGTCAGACGCATCCGTGGGCCAGAGACAATCTCGGGATGCCACTCCATGCGTGCCCGTTGAAAGTACTGTACGATGTATCCATCCTCATACATAAACTCGGAGCGCGGATAGCCGAAAATGTCCACGCTTCCATTCTCGCGGAAATACTCGAGAAATGCATAAGAGACAACGTGCCCCGTCTCGCTAAAGTAATGATGGATGTCACTGTTGGAAGGAGGAATCTGCTCAGGGAGGGCCGGAGGAAAGCGATAGCCCAGGTCATCAACTAGCAATCCCAGTTGCACTTTGTAAGCGTCGGGATTGTTCGGGTGCCACTCCATCCGGGCCCGCTGAAAGTATTGCACGCGCAACCCCAGCCCAGCATCGTCATACGCCGCCGTGAGGGGGTAGCCGAAAATCTCACTCTCCCCTCGTCTCTCGTAGAATTCGAGGAATTCGTCACATACATAGTAGCCTGTCTCTACGAAATAGCGACAATTCCCGGACGAGGTTTGTGAATACGTAGCAGGCACGTTGTCGAGAAGCACGACCACTATCACTACAATCATTAAAAGATATCGCCTACTCCTCATCGCTACCGCTCCTTACCTCAAGGGTGCTGATACCTACGCGACCAAGGAAAACCCATATTCATTTTACACCATATTTGTCAAATAAGCAATAGGATAATTATACTAATTTGCTTACTCCCTGGCTCGCAATTGCGGAAAGAGAATGACCTCGCGAATAGTCGGCTTATCTGTGAGCAGCATCACCAGCCGGTCCACGCCCATTCCAAAACCACCATTGGGCGGCATGCCATATTTCATCGCTCGCAGGTAATCCTCGTCCATCGGATGCGCCTCTTCGTCGTCAGGCGCATAGAGCCGCCCCATTTCCAGGAACCTCTGCTCCTGGTCAAGGGGATCGTTCAATTCGGTAAAAGCATTGCCCATCTCCAACCCAGCGATAAAGTACTCGAAACGCTCGACGTGTGTCGGGTCGTCTGGCTTGGTCTTGGCCAGCGGAGAGATGTCGCGCGGGTAATCCATCACAAAGGTCGGCTGGATCAGCGTCGGCTCGACTGCCCCCAGCAACCCCTTGTCAATCAAGTAGCCCCAGGTCGCGCCCGGCTTGACCGGCAACTCTTGGGCCTGCATTGCAACGGCCAATTCCTCGGCGGTGGGGTATTGGCGGTAGTCAACACCAGTCACATCAAGAGCCGCGTCGCGCAGTGTGACCCGTCGCCAGGGAGGGCGGAGGTCAATCTCGTGGCCCTGGTAGTGGACCACTGGGCTGCCCAGCACCTCTTCGGCGACGTAAGCGATCATTTGTTCACAGAATGTCATCACATTGTCATAGTCCCAGTAAGCGGCGTAGAACTCTAATTGAGTGAACTCGGGGTTGTGCTTTTGGGATACGCCCTCGTTACGAAAGTCATGTCCAATTTCGTAAACCCGGTCGTACATCCCCACTAGCAGCCGTTTGAGATACAGTTCAAACGAGATACGCAAGTATAGGTCCTGGTGCAGTTGCTGGTGATGGGTGACGAAGGGGCGGGCTGCTGCGCCACCGTAGACAGGCTGGAGAACAGGGGTCTCGACCTCGAGAAAATCGTGCTCGTCAAGGAATCTTCGCAAGGCTTGAATCGCACGGGCGCGCACGCAGAAAACCTCGCGCACGTCGGGGTTGCAGGCCAGGTCGGCGTACCGCTGGCGATATCGCTCCTCGACGTCGGAGAAAGCAGTATAGCGCACCTGCCTGCCGTCCACATCCTTCTCCTTGATCACCGGTAGCGGACTGATCGACTTGGCCAGCATACGCACCTGTTCTACGAGGATGCTGCTTTCGCCGGTACGGGTACGCATTAACGAACCTTCCGCGCCGACAAAGTCGCCCAAGTCCAAGTCCCGCTTGAACATATCGTAGGTTTCCTCACCTACATTGTTGATGCGGAGAAAGAGTTGAATGGAGCCGCTCCCGTCTTCGATGTGCGCAAAAGTGACTTTGCCCATCACGCGCATACTGCGCAGCCGCCCGGTCACGGCGACCTGGGGACCTTTTTCGCCAGCAGCCTCAGCCGCTTCGAGAGCGGCAATCGCCTCGGCTACAGTGTGAGTGCGCTTGACGCGACGGGGATAAGGTTCGATCCCACGGGCCTGCAATCGCTCCAGTTTCTCTACGCGCTGTCGCTCCAGTTCTGTGAATTCCATTGCGCCTCCTGCGTTCACCAATAGAAATGCCCACGCCGATCACCGCGCGGGGTTCTGCGTGGGCACTCACACCCTAACGTCCTACCGGTAAGTAGGTTATTGAATCCCCACAATTTTGAATACCAGCACGCCATCAGGAGCACTGACCACGGCTTCTTCCCCCACCTTGCGCCCCATCAGCGCCCGTCCCAGAGGAGATACGTTGGAAATCAAGCCCTCGGCCGGGTCAGCCTCGGCAGAGCCTACCACATGGTAGGTTTCCGGCGGCCCGTCCCCTTCCACAACGGTAACACGACTACCTACTCCTACTGCCTCGCGCGGTCCTGTTTCCTCGATGATGACCACATTGCCCAGCATACTCTCCAGGGCTAGAATACGCCCTTCCACAAAGGCCTGCTCATTGCGCGCATCCTCCAACTCTGCGTTCTCCAAAATGTCACCCTCCGTCAGGGCATGGTGGAGACGCAAGGCAATCTCCTGACGCCGGACTGTGCGCAGGTGATGCAATTCTTGCTCTAGTTTCTGGTATCCCTCGCGAGTTAGAAACGTCGGTTCACTCATTCACCCTATTCCTGATGTAAGCAAAAGTTCAGCCTCCTCCTGCCAGGCTCTGTCTGTCTATCACCTGGCAAAAGCAACTGAACGCATAGGTACAAGATATAATTGAAAGACTCTGAGTAGGGTTCTTTCGTAGTAGACAAGTAAAAACTGAGAGGAGGCAACTCTCAGTTCTGGAAACAAGGTGCACACGATTATAACGCAAAGTGGACAATTTGTAAAGCCCCATATCAAGCCTACTGCGTGACTTGGTCAAACACAGCCAAGCAGATCGTTTGGCAATATGAGGCAGAGAGAAACCAGCGTGCGCTCAACTTTCTGAGAGCAACAGCACATCGCCCTGAGAAGCAAGAATTCAAAGTGTGGGATGATGAACGAGTCAGGTCCCTCGCAAAAAACGTTTCAGCGTCGCCATCACTGCGCGCAACAGTTCTTCGCCCAGCGGCACCATGCGGATGTCTATGAACAACCGCTCCTCCGGCAACCGCTCGTCGAGTTTCTCCATCTCCTCGCGAAAGATACACAGCAGGTCATCCTCGTGCTCTTCAAGGAACTGGAGCATGTCACTCCGCGCCAGCCGAAAAGCGGTCTCACGTACAAAGCGTCTCATCGTGGTCCCCCTTATGTCTCGGATTCCAACTGGATTATAAACCAACGTTGGTAGATTGGGAAATCGTATCTGCTCAATAAACTGGGGAGTGTGGATGCCGAAGATTGTTTCGGTCTTGCGGAAACGGGCCTCAGTCGGCAAAAACGCCAACAAGTCGGGGAATCCATATTCACCATCTATACCTCTGGCAAAATATGGATAGAATGTTATAATATGTCCGTTATGAACCGAGACACCTTCAAGCGCCTCGTGACCGAGGCCCTGGACGACCTGCCCGAGCCCTTCCGAGAGAAACTGGACAACGTCGAGGTAGTCATCGAGGACTGGCCGAGCCAGGATACGGTGCGGCTGGCCGGAATACGCCATCCGGCGCAACTCTTGGGTTTCTACCACGGCGTCCCGCAGACAAAACGCACCCATAACTATGGGCTGGTCCTACCGGACAAGATTAGCATCTACCAGCACCCAATCGAGATGCGCTGCCGCACAATGGAAGAGGTGCGTGCAACTATCTATCACGTCCTGCACCACGAGATAGCGCATCACTTTGGCATCAGCGATGAGCGGCTGCTGGAGATAGGGGCATATTGATTATCCCAGTCGCCGCAGGGCGACTTGGCAGATGTTGCCGCGAATTCATTCGCCAGGCAGCGGATACGGAGGCTCTACAGATGAGATTCCCACGTCGCAGTGGCATCCTGTTGCACCCCACATCACTCCCCGGACGGTTCGGCATCGGCGACCTGGGCGACACAGCCTACCGGTTTGTGGATTTCCTGGCCGCAGCCGGCCAATTCTACTGGCAGGTGCTCCCTCTGAGCCCCACCGGCTATGCTGATTCTCCCTACCAGACCCTCTCCGCCTTTGCCGGCAACCCAATGCTCATCAGCCTCGAAAAACTGGTGGAGGCCGGTCACCTCTCGGAAACAGACCTGGAGGACACACCCGCCTTCTCCAACGACCGGGTGGATTTCGGGCCGGTCATCCGCTACAAGACCGGCTTGCTGAACCGGGCCTTTGCCAACTTTCGAGCCGGGGCCCCTGCCGACCAGCAGGCGGCTTTTGCCCGCTTCTGCCATGAACAGGCTTCCTGGCTGGACGACTTGAGCCTGTTCATGGCCTTGAAAGAAGCACATCGCCTCCGCCCCTGGCACGAGTGGGAGCCGCGAGTCGCCACCCGACAGCCAGAAGCACTGGCCCGCTGGCGCGAGTCGCTGGCCGGCGAAATCGAAAACCAAAAGTACCGCCAATGGCTGTTCTTTGAGCAATGGTTGGCCGTCAAAGACTATGCCAACGAGCGGGGCATCCGCGTCATCGGCGACATCCCCATCTTTGTCTCACTGGACAGCGCCGACGTCTGGGCCAATCCCCATCTCTTTCACTTTGACGAGAACCTCCGGCCAACGGTCGTCTCCGGCGTGCCCCCCGACTATTTCAGCGAGACGGGGCAACTATGGGGCCATCCCCTCTACCGCTGGGAGGTGATAGCCCAGGAAAGATACGCCTGGTGGATTGCTCGTTTTCGCATGGCCTTCACCCAGGCTGACGTGGTGCGCATCGATCACTTTCGGGGTTTCTACAACTACTGGCAAGTGCCGGCGGGGGAAGAGACAGCGATCAACGGACGTTGGTTGCGTGGCCCTGGCGCTGACCTATTCCATGCCGTCACCGCCACGCTGGGCGAGGTGGCGATCATTGCCGAAGACCTGGGCGATTTCGACGCCGAATCGCGTGCTGGCGTGGACGCTTTGCAGGCCGAGTTCGGCTACCCTGGCATGAAGGTGCTGCAATTCGCTTTCGGCTCCGGCCCGACCGATCCCTTCCTGCCTCACAACTTGCGCCGTGATTGCGTGGTGTACACCGGCACCCACGACAACGACACGATCGTTGGCTGGTACCAGGTCACCTCCACAGAGGCGGAGCGGGACTATGCCCGCAAGTACCTGGGCCGGGACGGGTCGAACATCGCCTGGGACCTGATCCGGCTGGCGTGGGCTTCGGTCGCCAACACGGCCATTACCACAGTTCAAGACTTGCTCAACTTGGGACACGCATCGCGGATGAACACACCCAGCACTTGCGGCTCACCCAACTGGTGCTGGCGTCTCTCGCCCGGCGCACTGACCGGTGAGATCGCAGCGCGGCTTCTGGAACTGACCGCGATCTACGGGCGGGTGGACTAACGCACAGCGCAGAAAGGAGAAAGACAAATGACACGTATTGTACTTGTCCGTCATGGTCAAACAGCCTGGAACCGGAAGCCGCGCTTCCGGGGCCGGGCCGACGTAGCGTTAGACAAGTTTGGACTGAGACAGGCGCAAGCGACAGGGCGTTACCTGGCTGCCCGCTGGCCGGTCGTCGCGGTCTATGCCAGCCCGATGCGCCGCGCCATGCAGACTGCCGAGGCTATCGCCCGCGCCCAGGGGTTGAGCGTCCAGCCGTTCCAGGGGCTACTGGACATAAACTTTGGTGATTTGCAAGGAGTTTTGCTCGACGATGTGGCGCAGCGCTACCCGGACCTCCACAAAGCCTGGCTGGAGGCTCCTCACACAGTTCACTTTCCCAGCGGGGAGAGGCTCGACGACGTGCGCAGCCGCGTCGTGGCCGGTCTGAACGAGGTAGTCACCCGCCACCCAGAGCAAGCCATCGCCCTTGTCTCTCACACCGTCGTCAACCGCGTGCTGCTCTGCGCTGTGCTGGAGTGGGGCAACGACCATTTTTGGCGTCTGCGGCAAGAGACCTGCGCGGTGAACGTCTTTGACGTGGAGAAAGACGGCGTTTTCACCATTGTTCTGTTGAACGACACTTGCCACTTGCAGAATCTCTCCGAGTTGAGACTTGACTAAAAACAAAAAACAGCGACAATCATGAAGCCGATACCGCTCGTCACACTCACAACTGACTTTGGCACGGCCGATGGCTACGTGGGGACAATGAAAGGTGTCATCCTCAGCATTGCCCCCGACGCCCACATGGTGGACCTTTCCCACGAAATCGCACCCCAGGACGTCCGCCAAGCCGCCTACGTGCTCTACACCGCCTATCCCTTTTTCCCGCCGCACACCGTGCATCTCGTCGTCGTAGACCCCGGCGTGGGGAGCGCACGGCGGCCCATCGCCCTGCGCACGCCAAAAGGCTGCTTCGTCGGGCCGGATAACGGCGTCTTTAGTTACGTGATGGCCCGCGAGCCGGTCGAGGCAGTGGTCGAACTAGCCAACCCCCGCTACCGCCTCCCCCAGGTCAGCCACACCTTTCACGGGCGTGACGTCTTTGCCCCCGCCGCCGCGCACCTGGCGGCCGGCGTCCCCATTGAAACCCTCGGCCCGCCTGTGCCCGATCCGGTCACCTTCCCACCCCCACGCCTGGAGGTCTCCCCCGACGGCGTCACCGGCGAGGTGTTGCACGCCGACCGCTTTGGCAACGTCATCACCAGCATCGGGAAACTGGCGTGGAACGAGGACGAACTCGCGCTTGAGCCGGCCTTTCACGAGGTGACAGGCAAAGAGCAAATACGCTTCAAGGCCATTAAAGCCACAGTTGTCGTAGCCGGGCAAGAGATTCCCGACGTGTTTCGCACCTACGCCGAGGTCGAGCCGGGCGCGGTATTGGCCCTGGTGAGCAGCGAGGGCTACCTGGAAATCGCGGTGCGCGAAGGGAGCGCTGCCCAAAAGTTGGGATTGCACACAAGTGATACAGTGGAGTTGCGATTATGAGAATGGAAAAGTTCGTCATTGAAGGAGGGCATCCCCTCTCCGGCACAGTGATTCCCAGTGGAAACAAGAACGCGGCGCTGCCCCTACTGGCCGCCTGCCTGCTGACCGACGAGCCCGTCACACTGCACAATCTACCGGCCATCGGGGACGTGCAGACGATGGGCAAGTTACTTTCCGACATTGGGGTATCCATCGAAAAACTAGATCCCCACACCTGGCGAGTACACGCTCACGATGTTCGCACGTCCGAGTTGAGCGCTAAACTCTTTGGGCGCATCCGGGGTTCCATCACGCTGGCCGGGCCAATGCTCGCCCGGATGGGCGCGGTACACCTGCCCCGACCCGGCGGCGACGTCATCGGGCGCCGGCGAGTGGACACCCACCTACTGACGTTGAGTGCGCTGGGGGCAGACGTGGACGCCGACGGCTCCTTCCGTCTGCACGGCGAACGTCTGCACGGGGCCGACATTTTACTGGACGAAGCCAGCGTCACTGCCACCGAGAACGCAATCATGGCCGCAACGCTCGCCAGCGGCACAACCATCATCCGCAACGCAGCCAGCGAGCCCCACGTGCAGGACTTGTGCCACATGCTCTGCCGCCTCGGAGCACAGATCGAGCACATTGGCTCCAACACGCTCACCATCCACGGAGTGAAGCGGTTGAGCGGTGGAGAGTATACCATCGGCCCGGATTACATGGAGGTGGGAAGTTACATCGCCCTGGCAGCAGTGACCGGCGGCGAACTGCTGATCAAAGACGCTGCCCCGGAGCACCTGCGCATGGTTGCCCTGGTCTTTGAGCGGCTGGGAGTGCGATTCGAGGCTCGTGGCAATGACGTCTTTGTGCCCGCCGGCCAGTCTCTCACCATTGTCCCAGACATCGGCGGGGCCGTCCCCGCCATCAAGGACGCTCCCTGGCCGGGCTTTCCCGCTGACCTGATGAGTGTCACTATCGTCCTGGCCTCCCAGGCCCAGGGTACCGTGTTGATCCACGAAAAGATGTTTGAGAGCCGCCTCTACTTTGTGGACCAACTGATCGCGTTGGGGGCGCGCATCATCCTCTGTGATCCACACCGCTGCGTGGTACAAGGCCCATCGCCGCTGCACGGTGACGAAGTGAGCAGTCCCGACATCCGTGCCGGCATGGCACTACTCGTCGCGGCCCTGTGCGCCGAGGGGCAGAGTTGCATCCGCAACATTCGCCAGATTGACCGGGGCTACGAGCAAGTGGAAAAGAAACTGCGCCGGTTGGGGGCCAAGATAGAGCGGGTTGGCTGATTGCCTGCGCTGCCGTGAACAGGCGGCGCTGGAAGGCATTGCCGTAAACAGGCAATGCTGGGAAATCCAGCACCGGCTCTTCAGGCCGGTGCGGTTTCTACGGCACGATGTAGGTGTGCACCACGTTCCCCGCCGCGTCGCGCAGTGTGATCAGTTCCCCTCCGTTCCAAGCCGGTTCCGTGCGCCCCCAGTAGAGATCGCCGGGCGTGTTGCTGCCCACAGTCGAATGTACGCGCACCTGCGCACCGGTAAAGATGGTGAGCGCCGGAAAAGTAAAGGTGTTGCCTTCCACGTCAGACAGCGTCCACCCCTCTAGGCTGGCCACTCCGCCCTGGTTGTGCACGATCACCACCTCTGTCGCCAGATCGCCGCAGCCCAGCACCTGGCCGATCTCGACCAGCGGCGGGCCAGAGGGTGTGAGAGTGGGCAACGGTGTGAAAAGCGGCGTCACTATAGGAGAGGACTCGAACGGCGCTGCGGCAGTCGGGGCAGCGAGACCACCGACCGGAATGATGAGTACCTGGCCAACGTAAAGCATGTTGGGATCAGTAATGCCGTTGGCGACCATCAAATCCTCGATAGAGACATCGTAAGCCTGAGCAATGACCCCCAATGCGTCCCCCGCCTGAACAGTATACACCAACTGGGCCGGTGGTGGAGTGGGAGCGGCGGCAGCTGGCGCGTGTGGTGTGCTCGCCGCCTCCTCAGTGGCCAGGGGCGCAGGCACGAGGGTGGGAGCGGCGGGCTGCTGAACACGATCCCACAAGAACAGGACAGTCAGCATCACCGCTGCCGAGACGATGATGTTGACTGTGATGACGATAGCCCAGGTGCGTGTGCGCATGTTTTAGGTGACCTTTCTGCGTAGGATACTTGTATTCTATCACAGATCACCTCAAAGTCGAAATCGTCGAGATGGCCAATCGTCCGGCAGATTCACTCCCACCGGAAGGTTTTGGCGGACACAATGACGCCCACCGCCAGCATTCCCACCAGCACGGCTACCTCCGTCAGGTGGTCGCCCCAGGGGTCGCCGAACCACAGTCCTTGCAGCAGATCCACCACATAGGTCAGGGGCAATACGCGGCTGACCAAGAGCACGCCATCCGGGAACATCTCTTTGGGCATAGCGGCGCCGGAGAGAAAGAGATTGGGATAAAAGAGCACCATCCCTACGATGTTGGCGACCCGGGCCGTAGGGGCCAGGCTGGCCAGGAGGAAGCCGATGGCGAAGAAACTCAGGGTGCTCAAGATGAAGGCCCCCAGCACGCTTACACCGTTCCCCTCAAAGCGTAGGCCATAGACCAGCCGGGCGACGACGACCAGCAGCAACACGCCCAGCAAGGTCATCACAAAGTTGACCACGACCTGAGATATCAGAATGACCGCCGGACGCAGGGGCGTGGCCCGGTAGCGACGTAAAATCCCCGTTTCCCGGTACGTCGCCGTGGTGATGGCGATGGAGAGCAACCCCACAGTGCCAATGATCATAGCCATATAGGCCGGGACGCTGACGTCCACCGAACCACGACCACCGTAAAAGTCCGTGGGTTCATTACCGTAGATGCTGCCGAACAGGAACAGCATCATCAGCGGGAAAACCAGCGTGAAGAAGGCCGCCATCGGCTCCCGCAGATACAGTTTCGCTTCCACCAGGGTCAATTTCCACAAACTACGCATCGTTCACCTCCATAAGAATTTGCAATCTGCTCACTCCCGCATCTCCCTCCCGGTCAGCGCCAGGAAGACGTCCTCCAGCGACGGCTGCTCGGTGCGCAGGTCACGGAAGCGTACACCGCCGGCCTCCAGCGCATTGACCACGCCGCCGACCAGCCTGTCACCTTGCCCGTAGACCACCACCCGCTCCCCGATCCGCTCCACCCTGGTGACGCCGGGGGCCGCCCGCAGCGGCTGCTCGTCGAAACGGTCATCCACGCTAAAGACCACTCGATTCTCGGCCCCCAGGGAACGGATCAGGTTCTCCGGCGTGTCCAGCGCCACGATCTGGCCCTGGTCTATGATTGCCACCCGGTCGCACAACTGCTCGGCCTCCTCCATGTAGTGGGTGGTCAGGAAGACGGTCTTGCCCCGCTCGCGGATGGACCGCACCAGGTCCCACATCGCCCGCCGGGCCTGCGGGTCCAGCCCGGTGGTCAATTCGTCCAGAAAGACCAGGTCGGGGTCGTTGATCAGCGCCAGGGCGATAAAGAGCCGCTGCTCCTGGCCGCCGGAGAGTTTGGCGAAGGGCGCGTTGTGCTTCTCGGTCAGCCCCAACCGTTCCAGAAGCGGATGCCAGTCCACCTGCCGGGAGTAGAAGGAAGCAAATAGATCCAGCGCCTCCCAGACCTTGATGCGGTAGTGCAGGGCGGCTTCCTGCAATTGCACGCCGATGCGCTCCCGCAGTTCGTAGCCGTCCCGCTGCGGGTGCAGCCCCAGCACTTGCACTGAGCCCCCGTCGGGCCGGCGCAGCCCTTCAATGCATTCTATGGTGGTCGTTTTGCCAGCCCCGTTGGGGCCCACCATGCCAAAGATCTCCTCCTCATGTACCTCGAAGGAGATGCCGTCCACGGCCACTACCGGGCCGTAGACCTTGCGCAGGTTGTCTACCGAGATTGCCGATTTCATTTTCCCTCCTGGTAACTTTTTTTTTTCACTGCCGATGTATGATCCGCTCCAGCGCGTCCACGTGGGTGGCGAAGGCGGCCCGTCCCTCCGGCGCGGCCCAGAGCCAGGTCTTGGGCCGTCGTCCGATAAAGGTCTTTTCTACCACCACATAGCCCGCATCTTCTAATACGCGCAAGTGAGCGCTCAGGTTGCCGTCGGTGAGGTGAAGCAGGTCGCGCAGAAACGCAAAGCCCGCCTTGTCCCCATCGTCCATGCCGACCAGCGCGGCCATAATGCGCAGGCGGGTCGGTTGATGAATGAGGGGATTCAATTCGGCCATCGCTCACTCCCGCTCCTCATCCTCGTGGCGCACCAGCCACAGTCCGCTCCCCATCAAGAGCCCGCCGCCCAGGATAGCCAGCGTCAGGCAAAAGTAGTCGGGCAGCAATAGCGCCGCGCCCACCGCCAGCGCCGCGATGAGCGCACCGATGACACTGATGGCCCAGTGGGTGAAGAGGCCAAACTGGACGTACCCGAGGGCCATGGTCAGGGTGACTAGCAGCGCCAGGTCGGGGCCGGCGTCCAGGTGGAGCAGCCAGACGAGCAGTCCGTCAAAGGCGATCAAGACCAGCCAATAGAGCAGCATTGGCCGCCAGATAGGGGAATACACGCCGCCACGGCGCCCCATGCGCACCCCCAGCCAGACGCTGCCCGCCGCGCCGATGACGTCCAGCACCGGCCAAAGCCAGGCGACAGCCTCATCGGGCAGAAACTGGGTGCCCAGAAAGCCGATGAACCATACGGCTCCCCACAGTACCATGTACCACCCGCCGTACCCACCCGTCGCCCGACGGGCGTGTTCCATAATCTGACGGATGGCCTTCAGGTCGTCCAACGCGCGATCTGGTTCCATTTTCCTTCCTCCTACAAAGTACTTTGTGATGTAAAGTATTCTACCACATTTGAATTTCCTCGTCAAGTCCGCGTGCAGGCGGCGACACATTGCCAAATTTCCCTGGATGTGCTACACTTGGCAAAATTGGAGTTGGTCATCGTTTCGGCCACCTGAGAACACGGATTTCAAGACATTAACGGATTGAGCGCGTGGGACAGGGGATGGAGATGCCGAAAGCGGATTGATCCGTTGATGTCCTGGAATCCGTGTTCTGAGGAGGACACACAATGTCCACACTACTCGTGAAACACGCCGACCTGCTGGTGACTATGGATGCCGGGCGGCGCCGCATCCCCGATGGCGGCCTGTTCGTGCGCGATAACGTCGTCGAGCAGGCCGGGCCGACCGCCGAACTGCCGGCCGAGGCCGACCGTGTCATCAACGCCAGTGGGATGATCGTCTTGCCGGGCCTGGTCAACACCCACCATCACCTCTACCAGACGTTGACCCGCGCCGTGCCCGCCGCGCAGGACGCCACGCTCTTCCGCTGGCTCAAAACGCTCTACCCCGTCTGGGCCAGGATGACGCCTGAAGCCATCTACACCAGCGCGCTGGTGGGGTTAGCCGAACTGGTGCTCTCCGGCTGCACCACCACCTCCGACCACCTCTACATTTATCCCAACGGCTGCCGCATTGACGACGAGATCCGCGCCGCGCAAGAGATCGGCATTCGCTTCCAGCCCTGCCGGGGCGCGATGAGCCTGGGTGAAAGCGACGGCGGCCTGCCGCCCGATAGCGTCGTCGAGAACGAGAGCTTTATCCTGCAAGATACACAGCGGGGCAGCGAGACCACCGACCGGAATGATGAGTACCTGGCCAACGTAAAGCATGTTGGGATCAGTAATGCCGTTGGCGACCATCAAATCCTCGATAGAGACATCGTAAGCCTGAGCAATGACCCCCAATGCGTCCCCCGCCTGAACAGTATACACCAACTGGGCCGGTGGTGGAGTGGGAGCGGCGGCAGCTGGCGCGTGTGGTGTGCTCGCCGCCTCCTCAGTGGCCAGGGGCGCAGGCACGAGGGTGGGAGCGGCGGGCTGCTGAACACGATCCCACAAGAACAGGACAGTCAGCATCACCGCTGCCGAGACGATGATGTTGACTGTGATGACGATAGCCCAGGTGCGTGTGCGCATGTTTTAGGTGACCTTTCTGCGTAGGATACTTGTATTCTATCACAGATCACCTCAAAGTCGAAATCGTCGAGATGGCCAATCGTCCGGCAGATTCACTCCCACCGGAAGGTTTTGGCGGACACAATGACGCCCACCGCCAGCATTCCCACCAGCACGGCTACCTCCGTCAGGTGGTCGCCCCAGGGGTCGCCGAACCACAGTCCTTGCAGCAGATCCACCACATAGGTCAGGGGCAATACGCGGCTGACCAAGAGCACGCCATCCGGGAACATCTCTTTGGGCATAGCGGCGCCGGAGAGAAAGAGATTGGGATAAAAGAGCACCATCCCTACGATGTTGGCGACCCGGGCCGTAGGGGCCAGGCTGGCCAGGAGGAAGCCGATGGCGAAGAAACTCAGGGTGCTCAAGATGAAGGCCCCCAGCACGCTTACACCGTTCCCCTCAAAGCGTAGGCCATAGACCAGCCGGGCGACGACGACCAGCAGCAACACGCCCAGCAAGGTCATCACAAAGTTGACCACGACCTGAGATATCAGAATGACCGCCGGACGCAGGGGCGTGGCCCGGTAGCGACGTAAAATCCCCGTTTCCCGGTACGTCGCCGTGGTGATGGCGATGGAGAGCAACCCCACAGTGCCAATGATCATAGCCATATAGGCCGGGACGCTGACGTCCACCGAACCACGACCACCGTAAAAGTCCGTGGGTTCATTACCGTAGATGCTGCCGAACAGGAACAGCATCATCAGCGGGAAAACCAGCGTGAAGAAGGCCGCCATCGGCTCCCGCAGATACAGTTTCGCTTCCACCAGGGTCAATTTCCACAAACTACGCATCGTTCACCTCCATAAGAATTTGCAATCTGCTCACTCCCGCATCTCCCTCCCGGTCAGCGCCAGGAAGACGTCCTCCAGCGACGGCTGCTCGGTGCGCAGGTCACGGAAGCGTACACCGCCGGCCTCCAGCGCATTGACCACGCCGCCGACCAGCCTGTCACCTTGCCCGTAGACCACCACCCGCTCCCCGATCCGCTCCACCCTGGTGACGCCGGGGGCCGCCCGCAGCGGCTGCTCGTCGAAACGGTCATCCACGCTAAAGACCACTCGATTCTCGGCCCCCAGGGAACGGATCAGGTTCTCCGGCGTGTCCAGCGCCACGATCTGGCCCTGGTCTATGATTGCCACCCGGTCGCACAACTGCTCGGCCTCCTCCATGTAGTGGGTGGTCAGGAAGACGGTCTTGCCCCGCTCGCGGATGGACCGCACCAGGTCCCACATCGCCCGCCGGGCCTGCGGGTCCAGCCCGGTGGTCAATTCGTCCAGAAAGACCAGGTCGGGGTCGTTGATCAGCGCCAGGGCGATAAAGAGCCGCTGCTCCTGGCCGCCGGAGAGTTTGGCGAAGGGCGCGTTGTGCTTCTCGGTCAGCCCCAACCGTTCCAGAAGCGGATGCCAGTCCACCTGCCGGGAGTAGAAGGAAGCAAATAGATCCAGCGCCTCCCAGACCTTGATGCGGTAGTGCAGGGCGGCTTCCTGCAATTGCACGCCGATGCGCTCCCGCAGTTCGTAGCCGTCCCGCTGCGGGTGCAGCCCCAGCACTTGCACTGAGCCCCCGTCGGGCCGGCGCAGCCCTTCAATGCATTCTATGGTGGTCGTTTTGCCAGCCCCGTTGGGGCCCACCATGCCAAAGATCTCCTCCTCATGTACCTCGAAGGAGATGCCGTCCACGGCCACTACCGGGCCGTAGACCTTGCGCAGGTTGTCTACCGAGATTGCCGATTTCATTTTCCCTCCTGGTAACTTTTTTTTTTCACTGCCGATGTATGATCCGCTCCAGCGCGTCCACGTGGGTGGCGAAGGCGGCCCGTCCCTCCGGCGCGGCCCAGAGCCAGGTCTTGGGCCGTCGTCCGATAAAGGTCTTTTCTACCACCACATAGCCCGCATCTTCTAATACGCGCAAGTGAGCGCTCAGGTTGCCGTCGGTGAGGTGAAGCAGGTCGCGCAGAAACGCAAAGCCCGCCTTGTCCCCATCGTCCATGCCGACCAGCGCGGCCATAATGCGCAGGCGGGTCGGTTGATGAATGAGGGGATTCAATTCGGCCATCGCTCACTCCCGCTCCTCATCCTCGTGGCGCACCAGCCACAGTCCGCTCCCCATCAAGAGCCCGCCGCCCAGGATAGCCAGCGTCAGGCAAAAGTAGTCGGGCAGCAATAGCGCCGCGCCCACCGCCAGCGCCGCGATGAGCGCACCGATGACACTGATGGCCCAGTGGGTGAAGAGGCCAAACTGGACGTACCCGAGGGCCATGGTCAGGGTGACTAGCAGCGCCAGGTCGGGGCCGGCGTCCAGGTGGAGCAGCCAGACGAGCAGTCCGTCAAAGGCGATCAAGACCAGCCAATAGAGCAGCATTGGCCGCCAGATAGGGGAATACACGCCGCCACGGCGCCCCATGCGCACCCCCAGCCAGACGCTGCCCGCCGCGCCGATGACGTCCAGCACCGGCCAAAGCCAGGCGACAGCCTCATCGGGCAGAAACTGGGTGCCCAGAAAGCCGATGAACCATACGGCTCCCCACAGTACCATGTACCACCCGCCGTACCCACCCGTCGCCCGACGGGCGTGTTCCATAATCTGACGGATGGCCTTCAGGTCGTCCAACGCGCGATCTGGTTCCATTTTCCTTCCTCCTACAAAGTACTTTGTGATGTAAAGTATTCTACCACATTTGAATTTCCTCGTCAAGTCCGCGTGCAGGCGGCGACACATTGCCAAATTTCCCTGGATGTGCTACACTTGGCAAAATTGGAGTTGGTCATCGTTTCGGCCACCTGAGAACACGGATTTCAAGACATTAACGGATTGAGCGCGTGGGACAGGGGATGGAGATGCCGAAAGCGGATTGATCCGTTGATGTCCTGGAATCCGTGTTCTGAGGAGGACACACAATGTCCACACTACTCGTGAAACACGCCGACCTGCTGGTGACTATGGATGCCGGGCGGCGCCGCATCCCCGATGGCGGCCTGTTCGTGCGCGATAACGTCGTCGAGCAGGCCGGGCCGACCGCCGAACTGCCGGCCGAGGCCGACCGTGTCATCAACGCCAGTGGGATGATCGTCTTGCCGGGCCTGGTCAACACCCACCATCACCTCTACCAGACGTTGACCCGCGCCGTGCCCGCCGCGCAGGACGCCACGCTCTTCCGCTGGCTCAAAACGCTCTACCCCGTCTGGGCCAGGATGACGCCTGAAGCCATCTACACCAGCGCGCTGGTGGGGTTGGCCGAACTGGTGCTCTCCGGCTGCACCACCACCTCCGACCACCTCTACATCTATCCTAACGGCTGCCGCATTGACGACGAGATCCGGGCCGCGCAAGAGAGCGGCATCCGCTTCCACGCCAGCCGGGGCGCGATGAGCCTGGGCGAAAGCGACGGCGGCCTCCCACCTGATAGCGTCGTCGAGGACGAGGACTTTATCCTCGAGGACACGCGACGGGCTATCGAGACCTACCACAACCCGCAGCCCTACGCCATGTTACGCATCGTCGTCGCTCCCTGCTCCCCCTTCTCCGTCACGCCCGACCTGATGCGCGAGGCGGCCGCGCTGGCCCGCTCCTACGGCGTCCAACTCCACACCCACCTGGCGGAGACACTGGACGAGGAACAGTTTTGCCTGCGGGAATTCGGCCACCGGCCAGTGGGCTACGCCGAGAAACTAGGCTGGGTGGGAGACGACGTCTGGCACGCTCATTGCGTACACTTGAACGAGCAAGAGATCGCGCTGTTCGCCCAGACGGGCACGGGTGTCTGTCACTGCCCCAGTTCCAACATGCGGCTGGGTTCCGGTATTGCCCCGGTGCGCGCCTACCTCGATGCGGGCGTCAGGGTGGGACTGGGGGTGGATGGCTCCGCCAGCAACGATTCCTCCCACCTGCTGGCGGAGGCGCGGATGGCGCTCCTCCTGCAGCGGGTGTCCGGCAATCCGGCCGGCCTGAACGCGGAAGAGGCGCTGCACC
>CAYQTW010000019.1:0-18390 GCA_964420485.1 uncultured Anaerolineales bacterium | reverse complement strand
GACGTATGAGGTGCAGACGTGACCGGCGCCGAGACGCACGCAGTTGGGGCTAACAACAATGTTAGCGCCACCAGTTTTCCTATCGTTTTCGAATTCATACCAAACTCCATTTCGTTGTAGGGCAGATTTTCAATCTGCCTGGTCAGAATACCATTCCAGTCTACAGCAAAATCAACTCACTTGACACACCTAGATTATACCCATAGCGGTGATTTTACGCAACCTAGCGACTTGCCAAAGCGCCCGCTCTCTGTTACAATCCCCGTCGCCACAGAGGAAACCACATGGCATTGTTGTACCTGATTCATCACGCCCGCGCACAGATGATGGGCGACGCAGCCGCACGCTGGCCCCTTTCCGAGCAGGGCCGGCGCGAAGCTGGCGTCCTGGCACGACAGGATTTCTGGCGCGAGGTGAAACTGATCTGCTCCAGCCCTGAGCCTAAGGCTCTGCAAACGGCGGAGCCGGCCGCCCGTCGTTGGGGCATCCCCCTGGAGACCGTGCGCTGCCTGCACGAACTGCGCCGCCCCCGCTTGGTGCCCGACTATGAAACGGTCATCGCGCATATCTTTGCCGAGCCAGAGGTGAGTATCGCCGGCCTGGAGCCAGCAGCCCGGGCGGCTGAACGCTTCACCCGCTGCCTCGAGAATCTGGTGGAGGCGCACCCTGAGCCAACGTTGGCCGTGGTCTCGCACGGGCTGGTCATAACCCTCTTCCTGGCTCGATTAGAGAACCGCTGGCCGACGGTGGCCGAGTGGCGCGCTGTACCGTTCACGGGTCTGGCAGTGATAGACACGACCTCATCCCCATGGCGTCTCATCAAAGGCTGGTCGAGAGTCTCCGAAACTGTCTGAGTTGGACCGTCCAGCGGTGGGCATTGGCATTGCTGCTGGCCGTGTTGCTGCTGAACCTGGCCTATGAAGGACCGCCGCCCGCCGCCCTCAAAACCCAGGTCAATCGCATCCTCGCCGGTGAGCGCTTTGACTTTGTCGGCTGGGAAGTGGAGGCGCTGCTGGACAAACTGGCCCACCACCTGATCGCACCGCAGCGCTATGTGGACGAGACGGCCCGCCACGATTTCTGCCTCGACTACCTGGGATTGGTGGCCGATGTCCAGTGGTTCGAGTGGGAAATCCATCGCCTCTACACCGACCCGGAGGTGCAAGACCCCGAAGCGGCGACGGCCGAGTTGCGCGCCCACGTGGCCGAATTGCGGGCGGAGGAGGAAGCCCGCCAACTGCTCGCTGAAGCAATCCTAGAAGAGCAGACAGCCTGCATCCTGGCGGGCGAGGGGTTCGGCGCGTTGGGCCAAGAGTTTCCCCCCATCGGCGCGCACTTTACTCCCCTGCCCCTGCTGCTCGTGATCTCTCCCCGTGACCACATCGAAAGGCTCTGGAGCCCCTACCTGCGCCACGGGCTGGACACGGCCCGGCGGGAGGCGATTGAGGAGCAGGTGGACACTACTACCTCTTTCAACATCTCGTCGCTGGTAACCGGCATCGGCGGGCTGTCGGCCTATCCCGCCATGCTGCTGGAGAGCAGTTCGCTCAATTGGGTGGCCGAGGTGGCGGCGCACGAGTGGACACATCATTATCTTGCGCCGCGACCGCTGGGCTGGAATTACGCCGCCGCCCCCGAAACCCGCACCATCAATGAGACGGTGGCTTCCATCGTGGGGAAGGAGGCCGGGCGACGGATGGTGGCCCGCTACTACCCTGAACTGTTGCCGCCGGAGCCAGAGCCCGCGCCGGAGGAGGCGGAGGAAACGCCGCCGTCCGAGCCACCCGAATTCGACTTTCGCGCCGAGATGCGGGAGACACGCGTCCAGGTGGACGAACTATTGGCCCAGGGGAAAATCGAGGAGGCGGAGGCCTATATGGAGGAGCGGCGGCAAGAGTTCGTCGCCCAGGGCTACTATATCCGCAAACTGAACCAGGCCTACTTTGCCTTCCACGGGGCTTATGCCGACGAGCCCGGCGCGGCAGGGGATGATCCCATCGGGCCGGCGGTGCAAGAGTTGCGCGCCCGCAGCCCCGACCTGTACACCTTTGTGGCTCGGATCGCCCCCATCACGACACTGGCTGAACTGGAAGCGCTGCTGAAAGAGATGGGAGAATAGGGCGCGTCAAACCTTGACATCTCTCCATTCTAGGGTAGAATATAGCAGGTCGCGGGGCTGTAGCTCAGTCGGGAGAGCGCTGCAATCGCACTGCAGAGGTTCGCGGGTTCGAGCCCCGCCAGCTCCATTCAGAGGAGGCTTTCTGGATGGGCGCCAAACGCCGCCAACGAAAGTACGATCCAGCGACCAAAACCAGAGCCCGGGAACTGCGGAAAGCGGGGTATACCTACCAGGAGATCAACGAAGCGCTGGGTGGAGACATCCCCAAAAGCACATTAAGCAATTGGGTCAGTGACGTGTTGCTCACGCCGGAACAACGGCAACGGATCGTTGAGAAAGAGCGAGAAGGTGCGGCACGCGGGCGCAGAGGGGGGCTCTGGGGTGGCGGAGCAGGTTGGAACCGAGAGATGAAGCGCCGCCGGCTTGAAGATGCCCGCCAGCAAGCAGAACCTGTCGTTGATCGCCTCGTTGAGAACAAAGATGCGCTGATATTGATGGCCTCGGCGCTGTATATGGGGGAAGGCGCCAAAGCCGAAGATGCTTTCGGTTTCGGCAACAGCGATCCCCGCCTGGTGCGGGCCTGGGTCACGTTGCTGCGTCGCAACTTTGACATTGACGAAAGCAAGTTTCGGTGCCAGCTTGCCATCAGCGAAGGGATGGATGAAGAAACTCTCAAAGAATACTGGTCCAAAGTTACAAGCATCCCTGTCAGCCAATTTATGAAGAGCAGCATCAAGCGTGGACCGGTCAAACGAACTAGACCTGGCTATCAAGGAGTGTGCCTCGTCCATTACTACTCAATAGCAGTAAGGCGTTACATTGATGCCGTGGGAGAGGGAGTTCTGAGCAGGTTATTGGATGATAACTAACAACCTGGGCCCGTAGCTCAATTGGGGGAGCGCTTGGATGGCATCCAAGAGGTTGAGGGTTCGAGTCCCTCCGGGTCCACCTCAATACTGAAAGGCAACGAACAGGAGTAGTAGGCCATCCCCACAGCGAGCCGGGAAAAACCAGGTGAAAGCCCGGCAATCGGCGCCCAGGGGGAGCGCCACACGAGGCTGAACTCGCCTGGGAGCCGCGCCGGCGAAATGAGTAGCCGGCGACGAGTGGCCCCCGTTAACGGGCCCAGAGCGGGAGACGTCCCACACGTATGAGATGTCCTCTAATCAGGGTGGTACCGCGGAGTGTGCCCCTTCGCCCCTGAGGCGAAGGGGTTTTTTGTCAATATTTTTGCAAGAGGAGAAGCAAAGTAAAATGAGCATCGAACCCACACCATGGATCTGGTTCAACGGCGAGTTAGTACCCTGGGACGAGGCACAGGTACACGTCTTTGCCCACGCCCTGCACTATGGCTCTAGCGTCTTTGAGGGCATCCGCGCCTACGCCACTCCCCGTGGCCCAGCGGTACTTGGCCTGACGCCTCACGTGCGCCGGCTGTTCGACTCGTGCAAGATCTATCGCATGCCGATTCCATACCAGATAGAAGAGATTTCCCAGGCCATCCTGGAAACAATTCGGGCCAACGAACTCGAGGCTTGCTACATCCGGCCGCTGGTCTTTCGCGGCATGGGCACGCTCTCCCTCGATCCACGTTCCTGCCCTGTCAAAGTGGTTATCGGCACAATAGCGATGGGACAATTCCTGGGTGACGAGGTGCTGGAGAAGGGGGTTGACGCCGGGGTGAGCACCTGGCAGCGTATGGCCCCGAATACCTTTCCGGCGATGGCCAAGATAGGTGGTCAGTACATCAACTCGCAATTGATCACGATGGAAGCCCACGACCGAGGTTTTGCAGAGGCCGTCGCGCTGAACACGGCCGGTTACGTCAGCGAAGGTAGCGGGGAGAACGTATTCATCGTGAAAGACGGCGTACTCTACACACCACCGCTGGCAGCCTCGGTCCTGCCGGGCATCACCAGAGCGTTCATCATCGAATTAGCCCACGACCTGGAGTACGGGGTGCGGGAGCAGACAATCGCGCGAGAAATGCTCTACCTGGCCGACGAAGCCTTCTTCGCCGGCACGGCGGCGGAAATTACTCCCATCCGCTCGATAGACGGCATCCCGGTGGGCGCGGGGCGGTGCGGGCCGGTGACGGCTCGTTTACAAGAGCAGTTCTTTGGCATAGTCGGGGGGAAGATTCAAGATCGCTTTGGCTGGATGACGTGGGTGGAGGAAGATTAAGGTGAAGGTGAAGCAAGTGGAACTGATCCCCGGTGTCTTCCACCTGCGAGGTGGCTCCAACATGGGGCTGATTGTGCGGGACGGGAAGGGGTTGCTGATAGACACAGGGCTGGATAAGGACGCCGCCCGGCGGGCGCTGCGAACCGCCGAGGAGATGGGAGTCACGCTGGCGGCGGTATTCATCACCCACGCCCACGCCGACCACTTTGGCGGAGCCCATTTTTTGCAGCGTCGTCTGGAAGTGCCATTGTACGCTCCCGCGTTGGAGGCGGCAATGATGGAGCACCCCATCATTGAGCCGCTCTATCTCTTCGGCGGGGCAGTCCCCATCGGCGACCTGCGCCACAAGTTCACGCTGGCCAAGTCCTGCCGGATTGACCACGTCGTCCGCCCAGGGGTAGGCACAGAGACCTACCCGGGGGTAGGCGCAGAGACCTACCCGGGGGTAGGCGCAGAGACCTACCCCTACGAGATCGGCCCGTTTCGGGTAGAGATAGTGGGTCTGCCGGGCCACGCCCTCAACCAGGTGGGAGTGGCGGTAGGAGACGTGCTCTTCTGCGCCGACGCCGTCTTCCCGGCGGAGACGCTCCAGAAACACAAGGTGACTTTCTGCGTGGACCTGGACGCGACGCTGGCGACGCTGGAACGACTGCCGACCTTACCCTACACCCGCTTCGCGCCGGGCCACGGCCCGGCCTACGCCGCAGGAGAGGAAATCGCGCAGATTTGCGCCGCCAACCGGAAGCGGCTGGAGGAGATACGGGCGTTGGTCTACGCCGCGCTGGAGGAGCCGCAGGAGACGCCGGCCTTGGTCCAGCGGGTGGCCGATCATTTCGGGCTGAGCCTGACGACGGCGACAGCCTACTTCCTCACCCGGACGACCATCCTGGCGGCCCTTTCATCGCTGGAACGGGCGGGGGGGGTGGAGGCTGTGATGAGAGACAACCGGTTGTTGTGGCAGCAGGCAGACAATACACTGAACTGACAGGAGAAGAAAGATGGCAGACAAATACGTACCCCAGGAGATCGAACCCAAGTGGCAGAAGCGATGGGAGGACGACGGGCTATACGCCACCCGCGAAGACCCAACCCGGCCCAAGTACTACTTCCTGACCATGCTGGCCTACCCGTCGGCCGACTACCTGCACGTCGGCCACTGGTACGTTATGGCGCCCTCGGATGCCCGCGCGCGCTATATGCGAATGAAGGGCTACAACGTCTTCTACCCCGTCGGCTTCGACGCTTTCGGCCTCCCGGCCGAGAACGCAGCCATTGAACGAGGCATCCACCCGTTCAAATGGGCCTGGGATAGCATCGAGGTCATGCGCAAACAACTGCGCTCCATGGGGGCTATGTGGGCCTGGGATCGGGAGGCGGTCACCTGCCTGCCCGGCTACTACAAATGGACGCAGTGGTTCTTCCTCAAGTTCTACGAAGCCGGCCTGGCCTACAAAAAGAAAGCGCCAGTGGACTTTTGCCCCAAGTGCAACACCACGCTAGCCCGCGAGCAGGTCTGGGGGGAGGACCGCCACTGCGAGCGCTGCGGCACACTGGTCGTGAAGAAGGAACTAGAGCAGTGGTTCTTCCGCATCACTGACTATGCCGACGAATTGCTGGATCACTCTAAAATAGATTGGCCGGAGCGCATCTGTGCCATGCAGAAAAACTGGATCGGGCGGAGCGAAGGAGCCAACGTGACATTCCTCTCCGAGCAGAATGATCCTATCGTCGTCTTCACCACCCGGCCCGACACGCTCTGGGGCGCGACCTTTATGGTGCTGGCCCCGGAGCACCCGCTGGTGGACAAACTGACGGCGCCGCAGTTCCTGGAAAAAGTGGAGGAGTACAAACTCCAGGCCGCCCGCCAGAGTGAGATTGAACGAATGTCCACTGAGAAGGAGAAAACCGGCGTCTTTATCGGCGCTTACGCCATCAACCCGGTCAACGACGAACGCATCCCTATCTGGATCGCCGACTATGTGATGATGACTTACGGCACGGGCGCCATTATGGCGGTGCCGGCCCACGACGAACGGGACTTTGAGTTCGCCAGCAAGTACAACCTGCCCATCCCTGTCGTCATCGAGCCGCCCGACTGGGACGGCGGAGAGTTGGAGAAGCCATACACCGGCCCCGGCCCGATGGTCAACTCGGGACCCTTCAGCGGCACACCAGGGGACGTGGCGGTGCAAAAGGTGACCGAGTGGCTGGAGGAGCAGGGCACTGGCGAGTTCGCCGTCAACTACCGCCTACGCGACTGGCTGATCTCCCGCCAGCGGTATTGGGGCGCGCCTATCCCCATCGTCTACTGCGACGAGTGCGGCATCGTCCCCGTGCCCTACGAGGACCTGCCGGTGCTCCTGCCCGAGGACGCCGAGTTCCTGCCCACGGGCGAATCGCCCCTCAAGTTCCACGAGGGCTTCCTGCACACCACCTGCCCGCGGTGCGGTGGCCCGGCCACCCGCGAGACCGACACCATGGACACATTTATGTGCTCCTCGTGGTATCAGTATGCCTACGTGACACCCTACCACAAAGAGGAGCAGCCTTTGCACCGGGACGACTGCCCCTGGGACATCGAGGCGGGCCGCTACTGGCTGCCAGTGGATATGTATACCGGCGGCCCGGAACACGCTGTGATGCATCTGCTCTACACGCGCTTCTTCACCAAAGTGTTGCGCGATATAGGCGTGGTGGATTTCGACGAGCCAATGCTGGCCTTGCGCAATCAGGGCATCATTCTAGGCCCCGATGGAGCGCGAATGAGCAAGTCGCGGGGCAACGTCGTTCTGCCCGACGCCCTGGTGCAGCAGTACGGGGCCGACACTGTGCGCGGCTACCTGATGTTTGGCTGGCGCTGGGAGCAGGGCGGGCCGTGGGACCCTCACGGCATCGAGGGGGTCGTCCGCTGGCTGCAACGGGTGTGGAACCTGGTGAGCGAGTCAGCGAGTCAGCGAGTCGGCGAGGCTACTGCGAAAGAGGTTGCCGATTTACGCCGGTGGACGCACAAGACGATCAAGCGCGTCACGGACGATATGGAGGCGTTCGCTTTCAACACCATCATCGCCGGGCTGATGGAGTTCACCAATGTGCTGATCAAGGCCAAGGAAACGCCGGTCTACGGGACGGAACCGTGGGAGGAAGCCGTTGAGACGCTGCTGTTGTTACTGGCCCCCTGCTGCCCCCACATCGCCGAGGAACTATGGGCGCGGACCGGCCGGCCCTACAGCGTGCACCAACAGTTGTGGCCCCAGTTCGACGCCGACCTGGCCGCCGAGGAAATGATCACGCTGGTAGTACAGATCAACGGCAAACTACGCGCGCGGTTGGAGGCACCGGCGGACATCACCGAGGAGGCGGCGCGAGAGGCGGCCCTGTCCGACGGGAACATCCAGCGCCATATCGCGGGCCGAGAGGTCCGCAAAGTCATCTACGTGCCGGGGCGACTGGTGAACGTGGTGGTGGGATGAAGGTTGACTACGTGACGTGGCTCCGCTCCCGCGTCGGCCACCAGAAAGTCATCCTCGTCCGTGCTTGCGGCATCGTCACCGACGCAGAGGGGCGGGTGCTACTCCAGCGCCATCCCGACTTTGGCTGGTGGAAACTGCCCGGCAGCCTGCTGGAGCCAGGCGAACGGTTGAGCGAATGCCTGGTGCGCGGACTGCGCCGCAAGACTAGGTTGGTGGTCGAGCCAGCGCGGCTGGTTGGCCTCTATACCTCTCCCGACTTTGACCTCACCTACCCCAACGGCGACCAGGTGCAACAATTCATCGCCTGCTTTGCCTGCCGGGTGACCAGCGGGCAGTGGCCTGCCGGTGCAGCCCGCTTCACCCCCACCACCCTGCCCGATGTGCCGGTGTGGACCCGCGCAATGATTGAAGACTATGCCGCGAACACGCCGGCGGCCTCCTTCCGGCGGGGCAGTCCCGGCAGTCCGGTCTCGCACGAGCACATCCTGCATTTGCGGCAATACGTGGGACACGAGCGGCTAATGATGATGGGGGGCGCGGGGTTGGTGCGCGACGAGGCCGGCCGGGTGCTCCTCATCCGCCGCAGCGACGATGGGATGTGGGCCCTGCCGGCCGGCGCGATGGAACTGGGCGAGCGGGTTGACCAGGCAGTGGAGCGCGAGGTGGGCGAGGAGACCGGGCTGGTGGTCCGGGCTGAACGGCTCATTGGCGTCTACGCCGGCGGCCCGGCCTTCCGGCACACCTACCCCAACGGTGATCAGACAGTGTTGGTCACCACCTTCTTCGATTGCCGGGTGGTGGGCGGCGCATTGTGCGCCGACAACGACGAGGCACTAGAGGTGCGCTTCTTCCCACCCGACCAGTTACCCCCGCTCCTTGAATTCCACAGTATCCGCATCTGTGACGGGCTGGCAGGACGAGAGGCCGCCTGCTTCCAGTAGGGGCGCGGTAACCGCGCCCCTACCGGCGTGTCTGGGCGCGGCAATCGCGTCCTTACCGGCGCACGTTGGGTTTCCAGTAGCCGCGCCGCACCATGCGGGCTTCCGTCACTGTGACGATGGCCTTTGCGTCCACGGACTTTGCGACGCTCATCACAGCATCCACACTCTTGCGGGGGATGATGGCTTCGACGACGCCCACAATGTTCTCGCGACCGCGTCCATAGTATTCCGTCACACCGAACCCGGCCTGCCGCAGCGCCTCTGCTATGGCGGTGCTCTTTTCGGTGGAAATGACCCGCACCTCGGCAAAACCCATCGCCAACCGTTGCTCCCAGACCATCCCAATCAGTGTGCCGACGGCGAACCCGCCACAGTAGGCGAGGATGTTCCAGACGTTGCCCAGATTCGTCACCACCTTGCCGATGGCGACGACGTAGACCAGTGCGCTAAAAAAGCCGGCCAGCATCGCAGGGGCTTTGCGCCCTTGAACAGTCATTATGGTCGCAATCGTGCCGATGGTAATACCAATCACGCGCAGCGCAAAGATCAACAAGGCTTCCAGGAATATGTTCACTTGTTCACTCCCATTTGGTTTCAGATATCACATACTGCGCCGATTATACCGCCATACAGCCAGTTGTCAACGAGTCCTTTCCTGAACAGTCAAACTCTACATCTCCCTGTCCGCCCCGAAAGTTGCGCTAGAGAGATTTTGTGCTATAACTCACAGGTTGAGGCTACTAAAGCCCCAACGGAAGCGCCGGCCGAGGAACCCACCGAGGTTCCCGTGGAACCCGTCACGATCCAGATCTTTTACCCGGTAGCCGTGGACGCCCCCATCGCCGCGATCCTCAACGGGTACATCGAAGAGTTCGAGACGGCCAACCCTGACATTCACGTCAAGGCCGTCTTCTCCGGTGGCTACGGTGACGTCAAGACGGCCATCCAGACGACCATCGAGGGTGGCGGCGAACTGCCGGCCCTGGCCGTCATGCTGGCGACAGACATCTACGACTTGATCAACGCCGGCTACATCTCCTCTATGGACAAGTACGTTGCCGGCGCCGGGGACTATCTCGATGATTTCTTCCCCGCCTTTATGGCCAACTCTTACTACGACGACATGATCTGGGGCCTCTCGTCGTCTAATTAGCACGAATCTGCTTTTGGTAAGATAGGGTATCTTCGCGTTGGAGGCGATACCTATGGCAATTGCCAGATGACCGAGCCGGCACAATCCAGAAGCCCCGCGTCTAGCGTTCGTTACCGAGTTGAAACACTGTTGCAGGTCAACTTGCCCTACAGCACGTATGGGCTAGACGTGGTGGCTTATGTCAGCATCCAACGAGAGCTATCACAGGCCACTCGTCGAGATCACCGATGACTTGAACAGACATAAGAAAGTAAAGATCAACAACAAGAGTGTGGGACGCCTGTACCGCCAGTTTCTAGCGCTAGTATCTGGGGCATGGCCGAAACGGCAAGCATGTCTGAGACTGGCAGCCGAACAATTTGGCGGTCTAGTTCTGCCGATTGATGGGTTGGCTCCTGATGGCGACGGGCCGCAACTGTATGTGATATGGGAGGCTCTCGGCGGGACGCCTATCAGTGGGATGCTGTTGGACAAGGCTGATGCTCCTCACATAACGGACTGGATGAAACAGGCTGTACATGGATGACCTGCAGCAACGAGTACAAGTCGCCATACAGACCACAGAAACTCGGGCCGAGTCTGTCCGTCAGTCCAAGGACTGCCTGGTCGAAGTAGAACGCTGCCTGAATCGAGCGCCTTTGCCCTAGTTGAACGCCCGATCTGAGCGACTTGTCCCCTCTCGCAGCCAAGAGGTTAAGAAGACGTTGAACCAGATATTCAGCGACTTGGCCCAGGAACCCAATCTCGGGCCTACTACTCAACGATTCCTGAAAAAGCGGCAGCGAATGGAGAAAGACTGGCTGCCCGGTATCCTGCACTGTTACGATGTGCCAGGTCTTCCGCGGCACAATTTGAAGTTAGAGGGCCTGTTCGGGACGCTACGCCGCCACGAGCGACGAGGCAGTGGACGTAAGGAAACTTCTCTCTTGCGTACCTTTGGCCCCGGCGAGTTGATGCTTCTCTCGCTCAAGGAAAACGAAATCTTGCCTTGGTTCCAAAGTGTGCCAACCGAGACTTGTTGGGCGGAACGTCGCAAGCAGGAAGCACGAGAGGAGCGCCGACGCTGGTTGAGACGCCTGTGGCAGAACCCAGCGCAGGCTCTATCACAGGTCGACCAGCAATTCTATCAATTCTATGCGGTTATCAAAGAACAGGCCAGGGCTTCCCCTGACACTTCCTAATTCGTGGTACTTGGACGACGAGGGGTAAGAACATCCTACACCAGGAATTGGCCGTGCCGAACCTATTGCCACGAAAGAACGACTAGCAGATTATGTACCATACGAATCGGTCATTGACAGATCAACTGACAAAATGTGAATGTTGCCCGCGCAAATGCGGGGTGAACCGGCTCAAAGGGAAAACTGGTTTTTGCAAGATCAGTTCCAATGTTCAGATTTCCCACGCCGGTCTACATTTTGGAGAAGAACCTCCCATTTCTGGAACGAGAGGTTCCGGGACCATTTTTTTCGCCGGATGCAATCTTGGCTGTGTGTTCTGCCAGAATTACCAGATCAGCCAGGAATTTCATACGGGCCATACCCGGACTCTGACTACATACGAACTCGTATCTGAAATACTAGGCCTTCAGGACAGGGGCGCTCACAATATCAATTTTGTCTCACCTTCTCACGTGATTTTTCAGATGGCCGATGCCATTCAGGTGGCCCAGGGCCGAGGCCTCGTTATTCCGGTTGTGTACAACTCTAACGGTTACGATTCGGTGGATGCACTGCGGCAGATTCGGGGTCTAGTGGATATTTATCTGCCGGATATCAAGTATATGGCAAATGAACTTGGAAAGCGGTTTTCTATGGTGGACGATTACGCCAATATCATCCCTGGAGTTCTCAGGGAAATGTTGGATCAGGTAGGCCACCTGGAAATGGATGACGATGGCATCGCGGTGCGGGGATTGCTGGTCCGGCATCTGGTATTGCCCAACTATCTGGATAACAGCCAGAGGTGTCTCCGCTTTCTGGCAGACTTGTCTCCAGATATTTTTGTCAGCATCATGTCACAGTATTCTCCTCAATACAAAGCAGGTGATTACCCCGAGATAGATCGGACTCTGACAAAACAAGAGTATGACGCGATCACGGACTATGCGCTTGACCTGGGGCTGGAGAATGCCTTTGTACAGGAACTTGGCAGTCAGGAGCATTACCTGCCCGATTTCGATCAGGCACATCCTTTCGACTTTTTGTCAAAAGGAAAACAATAAAACAAGATAACAATACCGATATGCGAGTATTGATACCACTCACCAATGTCAAGTTAAGGATTGTAAAGAGCGGCGCTTTGACATCTGGCCCTTTTCATTGTATACTGCCCCCAGTTCAGAGACGATATCCAAGGATGTGTGCCGTGTTCATTGTGTGCTTCTTCACCCCACCCACCCCTACGCAGCCGGACCCCTGGTCTGGGTAGGCGCATTGGGGATGCACACCAGGAAGCAAGCCAGCCCTCCAGACCACGCGGGGGCTGGCCTTTGTGTAAGGATACTGATGACAATCCAAGAACTCACTGATGAGATGAATCGTTTCGTAAAAGCGATGGGCTGGTACGAAAAAGATTCGCCGTGGGCGCAGACGCCCCGCAATATTGCCATATCGCTTTCGCTAGAAGTTGCCGAAGTGCTGGAGCATTTCCAGTGGGGCGAGCAGGCCGACAAAGATGCGCTGGCGGGAGAACTGGCCGACGTGGCGCTCTACTTGCTACAACTGGCCTACCTGACCGGCATAGACCTGGAGCAGGCGATACTCGATAAACTAGAGATCAATTACAAGCGGGAGTGGCCCGAGGGGTGAAAAAGTGTGAAGATTCTCGCCGTCAGTGACCACGTGGTCGAAGGCGTCTACAGTTCCCACATCCGCGAGCGATTTGGCGACGTGGATATGGTGCTTTCGTGCGGCGATCTGCCCTATTCCTACCTGGAATATATCGTGTCAATGTTGAATGTACCCAGTTTTTTCGTGCATGGCAACCACGACCACCCCGAATATATGGCGGATGGACACACACTAACCGAACCGGGTGGTTGGACCAATCTCAATGGACAGACTGTACAAAACAAGGGCCTACTCCTGGCCGGGCTGGAGGGCTCAATGCGCTACAAGCCCAACGCGCCCTTCCAATACACAGAGAGCGAGATGGCCTACAAAGCCTGGTGTTTGGCGCCGGCCCTGCTGATGAACCGCGTGCTCCACGGGCGCTACCTGGACATTCTCATCACCCATTCGCCACCCTTCGGTATCCATGACGGTGAGGACCTGCCCCATTGCGGTTTCAAGGCGTTGCTTTGGTTCATGGAGCGTTTCCGGCCTCGCTATCTGTTTCATGGTCACAAGCACGTCTACGGGCCGGAAACCTGGCGGACACGCTACCTGGACACCGAGGTCGTCAACGTCTACCCTTTGCGCGTAATCGAGTTATGATGCCCAATGGCTGATCAAGATCGAGCACGAACGGATTTTGACACGGCGCGGCGCAAGGCGTTCTGGAACGAGATACTCTCGTTCCTGGGCGGGCGCTCCAACCGGTTACTGTCGTGGGACGAGGTGCGCGACAAACTGGGCGTGCGCGGGCAATTCTACCAGGGCATTCAGACCGTGCCGGTGGCAAAGATCATTGGCAGCGTGGGGCGCTACCGGGATTTCGACCGCGTCTTCCTGCCGACGCAGGACCGCACAGCCGGTCGCTGGCGCTCCATCGCCCGCGCCCACTATGCCGAGGTCAGCCTGCCGCCAGTGAAATTGTACCAGATCGGGGAGGCTTACTTTGTCCTCGATGGCAACCACCGCGTCTCGGTAGCGCGGGAACGGGGTATCGAGTTCGTGGACGCCGAGGTGATCGAGGTGGTAACCAGTGTACCGGTGACAGCCGACCTGGACGCCGACGATCTGGAGATCAAGGGCGAGTACGCCCACTTCCTCGAGCGCACGCAACTGGACAGGCTGCGACCGGAGCAGAACATCGAGTTCACCATCGGCGGTGGGTACGAGCGGCTGCTGGAGCATATTGCCGTGCACCGCCATTTTATGGGCCTGGAGCAGCAGCGTTTCATCTCCGAAGACGAGGCAGTCTGCGACTGGTACGACAATGTCTACCTGCCGCTGGTGCATACCATCTGCGAAAAGGACATCCTGGCCGATTTTCCCGGTCGCACCGAGACCGACCTGTACTTGTGGATTATGGATCACCAGCATTACCTACGCGAGCAGTTTGGCCCCAAGGTGGGGACTGAGCAGGCCGCCGAGCACTTTGCCGACCACTACACCACCAAGCCGATCAAACGCATAGTACACGCCGTGCACGACCTAGTTGCCGGGCAGGATGATGAAGAAGAACTTGCCCCCAGCGATCCCGAAGAAGAACAATAGGTATTCAACCCCCGTCGTGGAAGTGCCAACGGCTCGATTGAGCTCGCCGAAATCTCGTTGGTGTCTTGGCCGACGGCGATCAACCTGCGTGCAACCGAAACAAGCCTGCGCCGAGCTCAGTCGAGGCGTTTCGGTGTCCACCAAACAACAAAGGAGGAGAAATGCCTCAAGTCACACCCCGCAGCGAGGATTATTCCCGCTGGTACACCGACATAGTCCATAAGGCCGATCTGGCCGATTACGCCCCCGTCAAGGGTTGCATGGTGATCAAACCCCACGGGTATGCCCTGTGGGAGAACATCAAGGCCGGGCTCGACCGACGTTTCAAAGCCACCGGCCACGCCAATGCCTACTTTCCGCTCCTCATCCCTATGAGTTTTCTGGAGAAGGAGGCCGAACACGTCAAGGGTTTCTCACCCGAACTGGCCGTCGTCACCCACGGCGGCGGCAAGAAACTGGAGGAGCCGCTGGCTGTGCGCCCCACCTCCGAGACGATCATTGGACACATGTACGCCAAGTGGATCCAATCCTACCGTGACCTGCCTCTGCTGATCAACCAGTGGGCCAACGTGGTGCGCTGGGAGATGCGCACGCGGTTGTTCCTGCGTACCACCGAGTTCCTGTGGCAGGAAGGTCACGATGCCTTTGCCACATCCAAAGAGGCACAGGCCAACGCCTTGCAGATGCTCGACGTCTACGCCGATTTCGCAGTCAATGACGCCGCTATCCCCGTCATCGCCGGCCGCAAGAGCGAGAGCGAAAAGTTCGCCGGGGCGGTGACCAGTTACACCATCGAGGCCATGATGGGAGACCACAAGGCGCTCCAGTCTGGCACCAGCCACTTTTTGGGCCAGAACTTTGCCCGAGCGTTCGACATCCAGTTCCTCGACGAGAACAATGAACTCCAATACGTGTGGACGACCAGTTGGGGTCTCAGCACGCGCATGGTGGGCGCAGTGGTAATGGTGCACGGCGACGACCAAGGGTTGGTCTTGCCGCCCAAACTGGCCCCGACCCAGGTTGTCATCGTCCCTATCTGGAAGAATGAGGAGCAGCGCAGCAAGGTGCTTGAGATGGTTGCTAAGGTGGAGGCGGCATTGCGCGACGATGTGTGCGTGCACGTGGACGACCGCGAGGAATATTCGCCTGGCTGGAAGTTCAACGAGTGGGAGATGCGGGGCGTGCCGCTGCGGATTGAGATCGGCCCCCGCGATGTAGAGAAAGAGCAGGTGACACTGGCCCGGCGCGACATTCCGGGCCGCGAAGGGAAGCGCCCTGCGCCACTGAGCGAATTGGCAGAAGCAGTGCCAGAGATGCTGACCACGATCCAGGCCGACCTCTACCGGCGCGCGCTCGATTTCCGCGAGGCGCACACCTACGACCCCGGCGACTATGCCGAGTTCGGGGAAGCCGTCTCCGCAGGATTCGCCCACTCTTGGTGGTGCGGCGACGCGGACTGTGAGGCCCAAATCAAAGAGGACACCAAGGCCACGATACGCTGTATCCCGCTGGAGCAGGAGCCGGGGAAGGGCAAGTGTATCCACTGCGGTAGGGAAGCCAACGAGCAGGCCATCTTTGGACGGGCGTATTAGGGACTAGGGGCTAGGGACTGGGGGCGGGGGCGAGGAGGGAAAGATGGAATCGGAGTAACAAGGCATGGCAACGGAGTGATGATTTGGCTGTGGCTGTGTATTGGGCGACGGGCCGCTTTCCGCGAGAGGAACGATATGGGCTGACGAAACAAATGCGGGATGCGGCTGTGTCGGTAGCGGCCAATATCGCCGAGGGATATGACCGCCGGACGGTGCGTGACTTGTTGCACTTTCTTTATCAAGCCCGCGGATCCCTCAACGAAGTGGAGTATTTCATCCATTTCTCACACCGGATGAGCTATCTGGACGACGTTGAACAGAAGCGCTTGGCATCGCTTCAAGGCGAAGCAGCACGCGCATTACGTGGCCTCATCCGCTATTGGGAGCAGGAATCAGCCTCCGGTCGCGTCAAAGTTGATCGTTCCTAGTCCCTAGCCCCTAGCCCCTGTTTGAGAGGAGACATAATGAAGCGTAATTACATCGTCACCATCACACTGCTGCTACTCGGTCTCATCGCGGCCTGCACATCCCCTGACCTCACTGCCACCACCGTTGCGCCGGGCACGCCGTCTCCTGCCCCCTCCTCTTCGCCGTCGCCCTCACCCATCCCGGTACCCACCAGCACGCCAACGCCGACCCCGACGCCGCCCAAGGAATTCACTATCTGTCAGGCCGAGGAGCCCAACACGCTCTTTGTCTACGGCGGCCCATCGCGCGCCACCCGCAACGTGTTGGCCGGCGTCTACGATGGCCCGATTGACAGCCGCACGTACCAGTTCCAGCCCGTGATCCTGGAAAAACTCCCCAGTCTGGCCGATGGAGACGCCGCCCTGCGGACAGTCCACGCTCAAGAGGGCGACAAGGTCGTGGACGTCAACGGCTGGATAGTGGACCTTCTGCCCGGCGTCACTGTCTTTGGCGCCAGCGGGCAGGAGATCACGTTCGAGGGGGGAGTGATCACGATGACGCAGATGGTGGTCACATTCACGCTGCGGGCCGACGTCACCTGGGCGGATGGTCATCCGCTGACCGCCGATGATTCCCGCTACTCTTTTGAGTTGGCTGGCGCGTTCGAAAATCCTACCCTGCAACTGCGATGGGACCGCACCCACAGTTACGAGGCTGTGGACGAGCGCACCGTCGTCTGGGCTGGCCTCCCCGGCTATCGTGACCCGGCCTACTTTTTGAACTTTTACTCCCCGCTGCCCCGGCACGTGTGGGGTGTGACCAGCGCCGACCAATTGCTCAGCGCCGAGGTCGCGCACCGCAAGCCGCTGGGCTGGGGACCCTTTGTCGTCGAGGAATGGGTGGAGGGCGAACACATCACGCTGGTGCGCAACCCGCACTATTTTCGCGCCGCTGAGGCGCACCGCCGTGAAACAGGCAGTGCTGGGCTGCCCTATCTCGACCGCGTCACCTTCCGCTTCGTCCCCGACCTCCAGCAGGCGCTCGACCTGCTCGTGGCGGGCGAATGTGACCTCATCACGCAGGACGTGATCGAGAGCGGGGACATCGCGCCGCTGCTGGAGGCCGCCGGTGCCGGGCAGGTACAGTTGGTCACCTCTCCCAGCAGCGAGTGGGAGCACCTGGACTTTGGCATCGACTCGGCTGAGGGGGTGCAGCGCCCGGATTTCTTCCAGGACGTGCGAGTGCGCCAGGCCATCGCGCTGTGTGTTGACCGTGAGCGTATCGCGCGTGAGGCGCTGCCCTACGGCGAGGCCACCGTCGTCCACAGTTACATCGCCCCCGAGCACCCACTTTATGCCGGCGACCGGCTCTACCACTGGGACTATGACCCGTCCGGTGGACAGTCTCTGTTGGAGGAGGTGGGCTGGCGGGACGAGGACGGAGATGGCATCCGGGAGGCGCACGACGTGGTGGACATTACCAGCGGCACGCCCTTTTCTGTCACCTTGCTCACGACCGGCGATCACCCGGCCCGCGAACGGGTGGCGCACATCCTGGTCGAGAACCTGGCGGCCTGCGGCATCAGGCTGGCGGTGCAGTATCTCCCTGATGAGGAATTTTTCGCCGACGGCCCCGATGGCCCGGTGCTTGGGCGTCAGTTCGACCTGGCGCTCTTTTCCTGGCTGAATGGCCTTGACGCGCCTTGTGAGATCTACCTCTCATCCCAGATTCCGCGCGCCGAAAACTGGTGGGCCGCGAGCAACGACCCCGGCTACGCCAGCGCCGACTATGACGCAGCCTGCCAGTCAGCGTTGGCCGCGCTGCCCGGCACGGACGACTATACCCTCTTTCACCGTGAGGTGCAGCGCATCTTTTCCCACGACTTGCCCGTGTTGCCACTCTACTTTGTGCCCAAACTGGTCGCCACGCGCCCGGGGGTGAGTGGGGTGGTGTTGGATCCCAGCGAGTACCTGGACTTGTGGAATATTGAGGCGTTTGACTTTATCCGTTGATGTCTTGCCATCCGTGCTAGAACGCGGATTACAGGTATCTTCTCAATAATTTGGGGTAGGGGCAGGTCTTGCATCTGCCCGCCAGGGCGACCGCAAGGGTTCGCCCCTACATTTTGAGAAGATACGATT
>CAYQTW010000018.1:8771-18577 GCA_964420485.1 uncultured Anaerolineales bacterium | reverse complement strand
TCCTGCCCACAAGGACGACCGCAAGGGTTCGCCCCTACCTATTGAGAGGATACCGCCCGCTCTTTTTATCTCTGATGAACAAACCTCGACGCTTTTGCCTCATCTCCCTCGGCTGCCCCAAGAACCTGGTGGACAGCGAAGGGATGGCGACGCTGTTGCAGCGTGCCGGCCACACCGTCGCTGCTGCCCCCGAAGAAGCCGATCTGGTCATCGTCAACACCTGCGGGTTCATCGCGCCGGCGCGGGAAGAGTCGCTAGCAGTGCTACAGGAACTGGCACAGGCCAAACGGCCTGGACAACGTCTCATCGCCGCTGGGTGCTATTCGCAGCGCTGCCCCCGCGAACTGGTCAAAGCGGTGCCCGGCATTGATGGTCTCATCGGCACGCGCCGCTGGATGGACATTGTGCCCCTCGTCGAGCGACTGAACGAGCAACCGGTGACTTTTCTCCCCGCTCTGGAAAGAGGTCAACAGAAAACGCCGGACGTGCCCCGTGTGGCGGTGCAAGGAGCCAGCGCCTATCTCAAACTCGCCGACGGCTGCCGCCGCTCGTGCGCCTTTTGCGCCATCCCACTGATCAAGGGACCCGCCGTCAGCCGCCCGCCCGAGGCCATCCTGGCCGACGCCGCGCACCTGGCCGAGCGCGGGGTGCGAGAGATCATCCTCATCGCCCAGGACACCACCGACTATGGGCACGACCTGGAGATGCACGAAGGGCTGGCTGATTTGCTAGGGCGACTGGTCATGGCAACGCCGCAAATAGAGTGGATTCGCCTGATGTACGCCTACCCCGGCCGCGTGACAGAGCGTCTAATCGAGACGATGGCCCGCCACCCGCAGATTCTGCCCTACCTCGACATCCCTCTCCAACACGCCCATCCCCGTGTCCTCCGCCGCATGCGCCGCCCCGCCGACGTCGAGGGGGTGCGCCGCACCATTGAGCATCTGCGGGCGGCGATGCCAGACATCGCCATCCGCACCACCTTTATCGTCGGCTACCCCGGCGAGACCGGGGCAGAGTTTCGGGCGCTGCTGGACTTTGTGGCAGAGGTCGAGTTCGACCGCGTGGGAGTTTTTGCTTACTCCCATGAGGAGGGCACCGCGGCCGCCAGATTGGAGGACGACGTGGAGCCGGAGGTGAAGGAAGAACGGCGTGAACGGCTGATGGCAGTTCAACAGCACATCTCTCTGGCAAAGAACCAGGTGCTGGTGGGGCGGACGCTGGACGTGCTGGTCGAGGGACAGGGAGAAGGACTGAGCGTGGGGCGCTGCTACCGCGACGCGCCAGAGATTGACGGCTTGGTGCTGGTGCAGGCAGAGTTGCCGGTCGGGCAGATTGTCCCCGTGCGTATCACCGCCGCGCTAGAGTACGATTTGGTCGGCGAACCCAAGTAAACCACCGAAGCCTGCTCTGCCCAACTTGCCCTCAATAACGGGATGAAGTATAATGTTATCCGCTACATAGCACAGTGCAGGTGGCAAGCGAAGGGAGAGTACAGCAGGTGACACCAGTTCACACTATCCTGGTCGTGGAAGGTAGAAAGTCTGCGGCGGAGCATTTGGCTCTTATTCTCAATGACCAGGGGTATAACGTCGTTTCGGCTCGCACGCAAAGGGATACCTGGGCTAAGGTACAAGAGACACACCCGGCAGTGATTGTGCTGGTGGACTCTCCTTCACTGCGTTTCAGCAGCCGCCGTTTATGCGACGCTTTGCGGGATACCGAAATCCCTGTGCTGATGTTGCTGCCAGAGGGGAAAAAGATTGATTACAGTATAGGCGCACAGACCTATCTGCGTTATCCCTTTTCTACCGAGCAATTGGTCAACCGGATAGTCAGGTTGCTGCTTGCCCCCGATGACGAGTTGCTCAAGGCAGGCGATCTAGTCCTCAACGTCAAGCACCGGTACGTTTTTTGTGGTGAGCGCGAGAGCCGGCTAACTCCCAAGCAGGCCCTACTCCTTCAAGTCCTCATGCGTCACTCTGGCGAAATTTTACCCCGCGCCTTCTTGATGAAACAGGTATGGAACACCGACTATATGGGCGATACGCGCACCCTCGATGTCCACGTCCATTGTGTGCGCAAGGCGATTGAAAAAAATCCCAAGTCGCCGGTCTACCTGCGCACGGTCCGCCGGGTGGGCTACTGTTTCCAGGTGCCGGACGAGAAATAGGCGCGGCAAATTTGCTCAAATCCCACTTTGTGGTACAATCGTAGTAGTAGAATTGATCCCAATACACACGTCTCCTGACCAGCGAGAGCGTGCCGGGTGGACAGCCACCCCGGTCTCTCAATGGAATGATGGAGGCGGAGGAAAACAACGTAAAAGGAGGTTCCTCTATGGCTGTCGTTTCCATGAAAGCACTCCTGGAAACCGGAGTGCACTTCGGTCACCGTACCCGGCGCTGGAATCCAAAGATGAAGCCTTACATCTTTACCGAGCGCAACAGGGTACACATTATAGACCTGCAGCAGACTATTACTGCGCTTGATGTGGTCTACAAACTGGTGCAGGACACCATTGCCGCTGATGGGACAGTGCTTTTCGTGGGCACAAAGCGGCAGGCTCAAGAGACCATTGCTTTCGAAGCGCAGCGCTGCGGAATGCCTTACGTCAACCAACGCTGGCTGGGCGGCACATTGACCAACTGGCGCACCATCCGGCAGCGTATTGACTACCTGCTCAATCTGGAGGCCCGCCGTGACCGGGGTGACTTTGAGCGTCTGACGAAAAAAGAGGCTCTGGGCCTGCAACGCCAGATCGAAAAACTCAACAACCGGCTGGGGGGCATCAGAGAGATGCGCGATCTCCCCAACCTGCTCTTCACTGTGGACGTGCGACGTGAGACCACCGCAGTGAAAGAGGCCAACAAACTAGGTATTCCCATCATTGCCATGGTGGACACCAATTGTGACCCCGATCCAATTGACTATGTGATCCCGGCCAACGACGACGCTATCCGCGCCATCAAGTTGATTACCTCAATAATAGCCGACGCCGTGTTGGAGGGAGTGGCACAACGGAAAGCCTACGAACCAGAAGCACTTCAAGTTGACGAGTTCCAAGTCCAGGACGAAAAGTATCTTAGCGCCGCTACCCTGGCCCGCTTGAAGGAATTGACATTCGAGGAGGGAGAGCAAGCACCAGCGGAGCCTGTCGTAGAGACGGCGCCGGTTGAGGAACCGGGCGAACCGGTGGTGGAAGAGGTAATAGTTGAGGAGCACGAGGAGGAACCGGAGGCTTGAGGCTTCCCCGTGCTTGACATTCGCAGTGCATAGATTCCGGATGCCGCAACTTGTTGCGGTGGCCTTGCTGCAGAACCAACGGTGTACACCGCGTATCTTTCAGCCCAAGACGCCAACGAGTTGGCGCATCCGTAAAAGTGTTCGGCAGCGAACAACGACGATAGGAGAATTGAACTTGGAAATCACCGCTGTAATGGTCAAGGAACTACGGCAAGCAACCAGCGCTGGAGTGTTGGACTGCCGCAAAGCATTGGAGGCTACCGGTGGCGACTTTGAGGGCGCAGTCGCTCATTTACGCGAAAAAGGGCTGGCTGCGGTGGCCAAACGAGCAGGCCGCCAGGCTTCCGACGGGATTTTAGAAGCATACGTTCATCCTGGCAGCCGGGTGGCTGTGTTGTTGGAACTGAATTGCGAGACCGACTTTGTCGCTCGCACCGATGATTTCAAGACCCTGGCTCACAATTTGGCGCTGCACATTGCCTTTGCTGCGCCACGCTACTTTACCCGCGAACAAGTGCCTGATGAGGTGATTGAGGACGAACAGGCGATCTACCGGGCCCAGGCTTTGGAAGAGGGCAAGCCTGAGCGTGTCGTGGGCCGGATCGTCGAAGGGCGGCTGGAGAAATTCTATCAGCAAGCGTGCCTGATGGAACAGCCCTTTGTCAAGGACGAGGACAAGACTATACAGGACTTGATCACCGACGCTATCGCTAAACTTGGCGAGAACATTGTCCTGCGCCGCTTCGTGCGCTACGAAGTGGGCGAGAATCTGGACTGAGTGGTGCAGGCTTTCCAGCCTGCAATATCCACAAAACAAAACCGTATGGCTGTCGCAAAGTACAAACGGGTCTTGCTCAAACTAGGCGGCGAAGCGCTGGCCGACTCTGGTGGTTATGGTATCAGCCCTCACATGGCGGAAGATGTCGCGGTCAAGGTATTGGCCGTGCGCAACCTGGAGGTAGAGACCGCCATTGTCATAGGGGCGGGTAACTTGTGGCGTGGCCGGGACGGGCTGGTACATGGAATGGACCGGGCCACGGCAGATCACATGGGTATGCTGGCGACAGTGATGAATGCCCTCGCCCTGGCCGACGCCCTGGAGCGCATAGGGGGCACCACCCGCGTGCAGACCGCTATCGAAATGCGAGCCATCGCCGAGCCCTACATCCGCCTGCGGGCGATCCGCCATCTGGAAAAGGGGCGCGTCATCATCATCGGTGGCGGCACGGGCAACCCCTATTTTACCACCGACACGGCCGCCGCGCTCAGAGCGATGGAGATTGACGCCGACCTGCTGATCAAGGCCACAAAGGTAGACGGCGTCTACGCCGAGGACCCGCACGAGAACCCCGACGCCGAACGCTTTGATCACATGACCTACATGCAGGCGCTCAAAATGCGCGTGGGCGTGATGGACGCCACGGCAATCTCACTGTGTATGGAAAACGATTTGCCCATCCTCGTGCTCAACCTGTGGCAGCCTCACAGCCTGGAACGGGCCGTGGTGGGGGAAACCATCGGGACGCTGATTTCTCAATAGACGGATCAAAGATGATCAAAGACCTACTCCGCGAAACAAAAGACCACATGCGCAAAAGCGTCGAGGCGCTGGAGGCTGACCTGCGCACTATCCGCACCGGGCGCGCATCCCCGGCGCTGGTGGAACGGGTGATGGTGGAGTATTATGGCACGCCCACCCCCCTCAGGCAGTTGGCCGTCATCTCGGCCCCGGAACCCCAATTGCTCACCATCCGGCCCTACGACCCAGGGTCACTGGGCGACATTGAGCGCGGTATCCTCAAGTCCGAACTGGGCCTCACCCCTTCCAACGACGGGCGGATCATCCGCCTGCCAATTCCACGCCTGACCGAGGAGCGGCGGCGAGACCTGGCGAAACTGGTGCGCCGTCGCATCGAGGAAGGAAAAGTGGCACTACGCAACATTCGCCGCGAGGCGCTGGACGACATGCGCGAATTCGAGAAAGAAAAACTCATTTCCGAGGACGACTTTTACTGTGGCAAAGACGATCTTCAGGACCTCACCGACCGCTATTCCAAGCAGATGGACGAGATCAGCGCCCGCAAGCAGCGCGAGATCCTAGAGGGCTAGCGCAGTTGTCAGTAGAAATAGACCGGTAATGTCCCCCCAACAGCAAGACGACAAGCAATACCCACCTCTGGAACGAGTGCCCCGGCACGTCGGCATCATCATGGACGGCAATGGCCGCTGGGCACGGGCGCGAGGTCTGCCCCGGCTGGCCGGACACCGTGCCGGGACAGAAAACCTGCGCCGCGTGTTGCGGGCAGCGGTCGAGTTTGGCGTCCAGATCCTGACCATCTATGCCTTTTCGACCGAAAACTGGGCCCGTCCGGAGGATGAAGTGGGGGGACTGTTATCCATCCTGGGAGGAGTGATTGACCGCGAGTTGGCAGAACTGCACCAAGAAGGTGTCCAACTGCGTCACATTGGTCGCCTGGAGCGTCTTTCCCCGAAATTGCGGCAAAAAGTCCAGGATGCCATCGAACTGACGCAAGACAACCAGCGATTGATCCTCAACGTCGCCTTTGACTATGGGGGGCGGGCCGAACTGGTGGACGCCATACGCCGCATCATCGCCGCCGGTGTGCCGGCCGAGCAGGTGGATGAACCACTCGTCAGCCATTACGTCTACACGGCGGGGTTGCCCGATCCAGACCTGATCATTCGCACCAGCGGCGAGATACGGGTCAGCAACTTTCTTCTATGGCAGGGAGCCTATGCCGAGTTTTACGTGACCCCCACTCTATGGCCCGATTTTGACAAGGACGAATTCTACAAAGCACTGCAAGATTACAGCCAGCGCGAACGTCGTTTTGGCCTGGTGACTGGGTAAACCCTCTGTTCGCAACTCGCAACTCGCAACCCGCATGCTACGTACACGCGTACTCACCGCCGTTGTTCTGATCCCGATCGTTGTTTACCTCATCTACCTGGGCAGGCTGCCATTCCTGGTCATGGTGGCACTGTTGCTGACACTGGCCGAGATTGAATTCTGCCACCTGATGGCCCGTGATGGATTTCGACCTGCGCTCGTTTTCGGGATTGGGTTGGTATGGCTGTTCCTGTTGGATGCCCAGTTCCCCGCGTTGGGGTTGCTGCTCCCTGGTATGACGCTGATCCTGCTGAGTTCCCTCACCTGGCAACTCTCTCACCGTGAGGGCTCACCGGTAGCCGATTGGGCACTGACCGTGACGGGGGGCCTGTACCTGGGACTGTGTGGGGCTTGCTTGATCGGGCTGCGGGGCCTGCAACCTGACGGTCTCTGGTGGACGCTGACCGCCATACCCTCCATCATGCTCGCCGACACCGGCGCGTACTTTGTCGGGCGGGCGTGGGGGCGGCACAAGTTGGCGGTCACACTGAGCCCCGGCAAGACGTGGGAAGGATACGTGGCGGGCGTGGTCACCGGCGGGCTGTTGACGGCGCTACTGGCCTCGCTCTGGCACGCCAAGGCCGGCGCAGGGGCCGCCGTCAACGGTGTGCATGGCCTGATCCTGGGAGTGCTGATTGCCACTTTTGCCCCACTGGGCGATCTGGCTATCTCAATGCTCAAGCGGCAGGTGGGTGTGAAAGACACCGGTCACATCATTCCAGGCCACGGCGGGGCTCTGGATCGAGTGGATAGCATCCTGTGGGCGGCCGTGATCGGCTACTATTACGTGCTATGGTTCACTTAAGCACCACCTGTTCACGGCGGTGCGGCCGGCCCAGCACCGCCTGTTCACGGCGGTGCGACCAGCCCTGACGCTAAAAGGAGGATACCGATGGACAAAGAACGATTGGTACGTGACATTTATCACAAGGGCGTCATCTTTTGCAAACCGGACACCCCGCTGCAGGAGATGGTACGGGTGATGGCCGACACCGAGATCCACGCCATCATGGTCGCCGAGCGCGAAGGGGAACCGCCGGTGGGTGTGATATCGCACACCGACGCCATCGCCCATTACGGGGAGGATCTGACGGCCGTTTATGCCCGCGATGCGATGACGGGCGACGTCGTCAGCATCTCTGAGGACGCTACCGTCGCGGAAGCGGCCAAAAAATTGCTAGAGAGCCACATTCATCGCCTGCTGGTGGTGGGCCAGGGGGGCAAGCCGCTGGGTATCCTTTCGACCACCGACATCATCCGAGAGATGCGCGGCACCCGCTGGGTATGGTATCTGGACTGAGCACGCAGCAGGGAGATGAAATGAGCGAGCAAATCATCACCATCGAGCGGCACATCATTGAACAGCAGCGCAAGTATCCGCAGGCGACCGGCGTCTTTTCCAGCCTGCTGTACGACATCGCTCTGGTGGCCAAGATCATCGCCCACGAGACCACCCGCGCCGGCCTGGTCGAGATTCTGGGATTGGCCGGCAAGATGAACGTCCAGGGCGAGCAGCAAATGAAACTGGACGTCTTTGCCGATCAGACCATGATCCGGATGAACAGTTACACCGGACGCCTGGCGGTGATGGCCTCGGAGGAGGATGAGGACATCATCCCTATCCCGGAAGGGTACGGTATCGGCAAGTACGTGTTGGTTTTCGACCCACTGGATGGTTCGTCGAACGTGGACGTCAACGTGAGTATCGGCACCATCTTTGGCGTCTACCGGCGCAAAAGCGAGCATGGCCCCGGCACAGTGGAGGATTGCTTGCAGAAAGGGCGCAATCTCGTCGCCGCTGGCTACATCATCTACGGGTCGAGCACGATGATGGTCTATTCGACCGGACAGGGAGTGCACGGTTTCACGCTCGATCCCGGTGTGGGGGAATTTCTACTCTCCCATCCCGACATTCGCATACCTGCCAGGCCAAAGTACTATAGCGTCAACCAGGCTTATGAGCAGTACTGGAGTGAGGGGATGGTACAGTTCACCCACTGGTTGCTGGGAATGGATCGAGAAGACCCCCGTGAGTCGCTTTCGGGCCGCTACATCGGCTCTCTGGTGGCCGATTTTCATCGCAACTTGTTGGAGGGGGGAGTTTACTATTACCCTGCCGACGTCAGGAAGCCCGGCGGCAAATTACGCCTGGTCTACGAAGCCATCCCGCTGGCCTTTATCGCCGAACAGGCCGGAGGGTACGCTTCGGACGGGCATCGCAACATTCTGGATGTGCAGCCCCAAAGTCTGCACCAGCGTATCCCGCTCTTTATTGGTAATCGGGAATTGGTAGAAAAAGCGGAAGAGTTCATCTCTGGCCGCGACGAACAATGATTGGAGAGAAATCGTGAGCGAAATGGACATTGCTGTTCTGGAAACCAAAAGGCTGGCCGAGTTACGCGAATTGGCCAAAGAGTGGGAGATTTCCCGTTATAGCCGGCTCAAGAAAGAGGATCTCGTCCTGCGACTGTTGCGGGCCAAGGCGGAGCGCGAGGGACTGATGTTCGGCGGCGGCGTGCTGGACATTGTGGACGAAAGCAAAGGCTACTTGCGCTGCGACCACTACAAGCCGGGGCGCGATGACGTGTACGTCTCTCAGTCTCAGATTCGTCGTTTCGGGCTACGCACCGGTGACATGGTGATTGGGCAGGTGCGGCCGCCGAAGGAGAATGAAAAGTACTTTTCACTTTTGCGCGTCGAGGCCGTGAATGGGGTGGATCCGGAGGCGGCCAAAAAACGACCCCGGTTCGAGTCGCTGACGCCGATCTTTCCCGATGAGCGGTTCATACTAGAGACCACACCCGATAATCTGACGACGCGGTTACTGAGCATGGTTGCGCCGATTGGGAAAGGCCAACGGGGGCTCATCGTATCGCCGCCCAAGGCCGGCAAGACCATGGTGCTCAAGCACGTCGCCAACGGCATCTCGGCCAATCACCCCGAGGCGCATTTGATGGTCGCGCTCATCGGCGAGCGGCCCGAGGAAGTCACCGATATGGACCGCTCGGTGGATGCCGAGGTCATCAGTTCGACCTTTGACGAGCCGGTAAAAAGTCACGCCAAGGTGGCCGAGATGGCGCTGGCGCGGGCCAAGCGGCTGGTGGAGGGAAAACGGGACGTCGTCATCCTCCTCGACAGCATCACCCGCCTTTCACGCGCCTACAACCTGGTAGTGCAGCCCAGCGGGCGCACCCTCTCCGGTGGGCTCGACCCGGCCGCGCTTTATCCGCCCAAGCACTTTTTCGGCGCGGCGCGTAACATCGAGGAGGGGGGCAGTCTCACCGTCATCGCCACCTGCCTGATTGACACCGGCAGCCGGATGGACGACATGATCTACGAAGAGTTCAAGGGCACCGGCAACATGGAACTCCACCTGAGCCGCAAGTTGCAGGAGCGGCGCATCTTTCCTGCTTTCGACATTGAGCGCTCTGGCACGCGGCGGGAGGAATTGCTGCTCGACGAAAACACGCTGCAAAAGGTGTGGCTGATGCGGCAACGCTTCCTGGACTCCAAGTCGTCCGGCTACAGCGTTGGGCAGGCGATGCAGGAATTGCTGCGCGTTCTCAGAAGTACCAAGAGTGACGAGGAATTTCTCAATCTGTTTGCCAGAATAGCGGAGATAGAGCGCCGTTAAAGCGAGTCGGCGAGC
>CAYQTW010000018.1:0-8671 GCA_964420485.1 uncultured Anaerolineales bacterium | reverse complement strand
CAATCTGTTTGCCAGAATAGCGGAGATAGAGCGCCGTTAAAGCGAGTCGGCGAGCACCCTGCGTCCAGATGAGGACTTGATTCCCGCACCGTCTTTGCCACCTGCGCTGGTCGCTCCAGCATCACCATGTGTCCCGCCCCCTCGACCAGCACCAATCGTGCGTCGGGGATGTGCTCGGCCAGGAAACGGGCGTACCTGGGTGGGGTGAGTTGGTCTGCTGTGCCTGTGATGACCAGCGTGGGCACCTCAATCTCTCCCATCCGACCGATCACGTCAAAGTGGTCGCAGGCGCTAAAGTCGCTCAAGAGCACATCGGGGCCGGTTTCCAGAAGCGCCTGTCGCCCCAGTTCGGTCAGCGCCGGAGGGGCCTCTGGCGACCAGGCAAAGCGGGTGACGAGTTCCACGCTCCCCTCGAAATCGCTGCGTATCCCCTCCAGGATGGCGGGAGCCACGCGCAGCCGCGCCCCGGTCGCCACCAGCACCAGCCCGGCCACGCGGTCGGGAGAGTCTAGCGCCAACGTCTGGGCGATGGCGCCACCCATCGAGTGGCCGGCGATGATCGCTCGTTCAACCTCCAGGGTGTCGAGGAATTCGACGACGGCCTCCGCGTAACCCGCGATGGTGTCGCACCCCTGCCCCTCCGAACGCCCGTGGCCCGGCAGGTCGAGCGTGTAAACCGTGGCCCCGGGCAAGCGGCGCAGTTCGCCCGGCCAGTGCAGGCGCGAACCCCCGGCCCCGTGTATCAGTACCAGTGTGGGGCTGTCTACCGGCCCCCGGCTCACAGTGTAGAAAAGACCTTCCCTGGCAGTTTTCGCACCCGGCCCTATTGCTTCATTGTTCATTGTTTCATTGTCCATTATTCATTGTTGGCAGCGTATCCAGCGTCTCCCCGCGCAACGCCCGCCGCATCGCCTCCCGGTCGTCCCAGGGATACTCGGTCGTGCCGAAGCACATACTTTGCTCGTGTCCCTTGCCACAGGCGATGACCACGTCACCCTTTCGCGCTTCGTGGCAGGCGAAGCGTAACGCCTCCCCCCGGTCGGGCACGCGCCACAGGTTCATCCCTGCGCGCTTGCCCGCCGCCGTGGCCGCGGCGGCGCTCTCGGCCATAATCTCTTCCAGGCTCTCGGTGCGAGGGTCCTCGGCGGTGATGATCACCAAATCGGCCAACTTCCCGGCGATGCGGCCCATCATCGTGCGCTTCTCCCGGTCGCGCAACCCCGCACAGCCAAAGACGACGATAACGCGGCCACCGTCGTCCGCCATCGTCCGCGCCGTCTCCAGCGCCCGTTGGAGCGCATTGGGCGTGTGGGCAAAGTCCACGATAGTCAGAAAATCCTGCCCCTCCTCGATGCGCTCCATCCGCCCCGGCACCTCCGGCACTGCCGCGACCCCGGCGGCGATGGCCTCCGGCGAGAGGTCCAGCGCCACGGCGACGGATGCCGCCGCCAGGACGTTGCCGACGTTGAAAGCGCCCACCAGCGCCGTCTCAATGGGCATCTCGCCGGCAGGTGTATGAAGAGTGAAATGGGTGCAGTCGGGAGCAAAGTGCACGTCACTGGCAGTCACATCGGTTGAGGCAGAGAGGGAATAAATGACCTGCCGGTCGGCGGGGATAGGGCTCAAGTAGCGGAACGAATCATCGTCCCGGTTGAGGACTGCCACCTTGTCCACTCCCGGCTTGCGGAAAGAGCGCGTCAGTCCCTCAAAGAGGCTGGCCTTGGCCTGCTGGTAAGCCGAAAGTGTGCCGTGGAAATCCAAGTGCTCGTGGGTGACGTTCGTCACGGCGACCACGTCAAAGTCGCAGCCGGCCACGCGGTGCTGGGCCAGCCCGTGGGAGGTGATTTCCAGCACAGCGTGGGTGGCCCCAGCCTCGACCATGCGGGCCAGATATGTTTGCACGTCGGGTGGGTCTGGGGTGGTGGTGTGAAGACCGGTATCGTTCTCCTCCTCGCCGATGCGGGCATTCAGCGTGCTGATCATGCCGGCGTTGATCCCGGCGACGCGCAAGATGGCGTATGTGAGATTGACGGTGGTGGTCTTGCCGTCGGTGCCGGTGACGCCAATGAGAGTCATCTTGCGGGAGGGAAAATCGTGCCAGGCGGCGCACAGCCAGCCCCAGGCCTCCCGCGCGCACGCGACGCGGACGTAGGCGAAGGCACCCCAGGGCAGGCCGGGCAACTCTTGTGGGGGCCGCTCGCCGACGACGGCTACCGCGCCCTCACTCACCGCCTCGGCGATGAAACGATGGCCGTCTACATTGACGCCGGGCACGGCGATAAAGAGAGCACCGGGGCGCACGCGGCGCGAATCGGCGGTGACGCTGTGTATTTCGACGTCACCGCCGATTTGGCCCAGGACGGTGGGCAGTGTGTCGAGCAAGTCGTTCAGTCTCATCGCAGGCCAACCGTCTGGAAAGTGTTTGGTGCAGTCAATCGTGTTTCGATCCGGCTTCGATTTCCATCTGTTCGATGAGGGTCTCAATCTCCCGAATGAGCGCCGGCAGATTAGGTCGAGTGAAACTCATCTCTGGCGCAGGGATGCGGTTGTGTTTGATGTTTGGAGGGATATGCTTGTGGTGAGGGTGTGTGCTTTGTAGAGTCGGATCGTTTGGATGCGGTTGAGGATCGTACCAGCACAACTTGTCGTCGCCCTGCCAAACTTGGTAGCCGTATTCGTCTATGACCGCAGGCAGACGACGGTACAAGACTCGCTCACGAACGACCAACCGTATTTCGTGATCAAAGTATAGTTCGCCTGCAACCCGCGCTAGTGATGCGCCCCGCCGAACGAAAGTTACCGTAGAACAGCGTACTGACGGGAACTGATCTGCAAGGGTGTACAGGAACAGTTCATAGTCCTCTGAAGTGCGCAGTGGGTTGTTCATATAACTCTGTTGCGGTGGCTACGTGGATCATCCCTGTCAAACCTGTCAGGTGTGGTGTGCTTTGTTGTATTCGCTGAACCTCATTGCGGTACTCGGCTTGGCGGGCGAGCCATGTTCGATAAACGCTGGCCCATTCCCCGAAATCCAATACCCAACTGTCATCCTCTGGCTCCTCGCCGCTAACGTATGCTGCGTAGAGAGTTTCCGAGCGGATGCCATATTTGCGTTCGAAAGACAGCAGATCCTCTTCGAGCGCGTGAATGTCAATCAGAATCTCTCGTAGGTTCATACTCGCCTCCATGCCCAATACCTCAAGCATAGTCAGTACAATCTCGTCCCTTGCAACTCGTCTACCCCAGATAATCCCGCAACTGGCGGCTGCGGCAGGGATGGCGCAGCCGGCGCAGCGCCTTGCCCTCGATCTGGCGGATGCGCTCCCGCGTGAGCCCGAATTTCTGGCCGACCTCTTCGAGCGTGTAACTGCGCCCGTTGATGAGTCCGAAACGGAGCCGCAGGATACGCGTCTCACGCGGGCTCAACGTGATCAGCATCTCTTCGATCTTTTCACTGAGCAGATGTTGATAAGCACTCTGCGTCGGCGTAAATGTCGTCTCATCCTCAATAAAACTCCCCAGTTCGTTGTCATCGTCCTCGCCGACCGGGCGCTCCAGACTCAGCGGGCGCCACGAAACCTTGAGCATCCACTGCACCTTGCGCGGTTCCATGTCCATCTCGACCGCCATCTCCTCCGGTGTCGGCTGGCGACCGTATTCTTGCTCCAGTCGTCGGGCCGTGTTGTAGAGCCGTCGGATACGATCCGACATGTGAACCGGCACGCGGATCGTGCGTCCCTGGTCGGCAATCGCCCGCGTGATTGTCTGACGGATCCACCACGTGGCATAAGTGCTAAAGCGATACCCACGGCTGACGTCAAACTTTTCCACGGCCTTCATCAGGCCCAGATTGCCTTCTTGGATCAGGTCCAAGAACGGCACGCCACGCCCTACGTACTTTTTGGCGATGCTGACCACCAAGCGCGTGTTGGCCTTGATCAGGTGCGAGCGAGAAGTCAGCCCCGTCTCTATTTGCCGCTCGAGTGCTTCGCGCTCTATTGGGTCAGACCCATCATTGCTCAGAATTTGCCGTGCCCTGCGTCCTGCCTCGAGAGACTTGGCCAACCGGATCTCCTCTTCGAGTGTTAGCAGAGGTACGCGAGCCATCTCCCGCAGGTACAAACCCACTGTATCGTCACTAGAAACCCCACTCAAGTCAAAAGTTTCGCCATCGTCCGCGTCATATCTGTTGATCGCAACACTTTGTGCTCGTTTTTCTTCAACATCAGCGTTTATCTGATCATCGTACACTTCGATTCCTATTTCGTGCAAAGAGATAAAGATTTCCTCGAGTTGCTCCAGGGTCTCCTCGGCCTCCGGCAATAGATTCAGGATGTCACTCGTGGTCAGGAAGCCCTGGGCTTCTGCTTTCTCTAACAATTCCCCGACTACGTCCATAAATCTCCTAATTCGCCCTTTTCGACTACAACAAGTCTTTCAACAATGCCAGACGCGGATCAATCCTGGTGCTTTCACATGTACACGAGTCGCGGTTGAGATTCACGCCGCATTGCGGGCATAACCCTTTGCAATCGGGATGACAGAGGGGTTTCATTGGGATGGCTATCCAGGCTTGCTCGCGCAACAGAGGAGTCAGGTCGAGCCAGCCATCAGCGCCCACCACAAAAGTCACGTCCTGCCTCCGGCTCGTTCCTGGCAGGCCGAATGTTTCCTCCAATTCCATAATGATGGGAAGTGCGAAGGGTTCCAGGCAGCGGACACACCCTAGCCTCAGTTGCGACTCCACAGTGCCCTGAACGAGCAAACTGCCTGGAACGCGAGTTACCCGGACAGTCCCGCGAAGAAAGCTCACTTTCAGGTCAGCCAGACTCTGCGGCCCTGTGTCCACGTTCAAGGTGAGCGACGTACCAGACTGAGCCTGGATAAGAGTGGAAACGTCGAAACTAATCATATCATAAAGGGCTTAAAAACAATACGGTTCAATTAAGGCTTCAACGGACGGGTAAGACAAATTGGCCATCCGCCCTGCAGTGCTTAACTAAACCGTATTGGGCTCAAAAACACCCTGTAGTCACAGTACGTGATCGCCCGCTTCCCTGCACTCTACCTGACAAGGTATCATCTCAATATTCTGGGGCACTTTTAACGTAGCCGCGCTTTCCATAGCGCGTTATGCCCGCGAGGTATGGAAACCTCGGCTACATTGCCCCACTTTATTGAGCAGATACCTGACAAGGCTGTCAGTGGTTTGTAGGGTGTGGACATTATAACACAATTGTTCGCCGCCGTCAAGATTCTCGGCTTTTTGGTATACATAAAGCAGCCCAGGGCAAGTTGACCGTTTGTGCTTTTGCGCTGTTTACGATAAATTCGTCAATCTTGAATCAACAAATCTGAAATTACCCCCAGTTGTCAAAACAGTCAATTTGTGGTAAGGTAGCATTGGAGAGACACATTGCTATGAAACTCCTCGTCGCCACTCATAACCCAGGTAAAGCAGGCGAATTCCAGGCCCTACTTGCGACCCTAGAGGCTAGACTGTGCTTCCCGCCCGAGATGGATTTGCAGATAGATGTTCCCGAAGACGGCGACACCTTTGCCGACAACGCCCGTCAAAAAGCCCAGGCTTATGCACGTGCCTCCAATCTGCTTACTTTGGCTGACGATTCGGGGCTCGAGGTGGATGCCCTGGGTGGCGCCCCCGGCATTTACTCTGCCCGCTACGCTTCGGGGCAGGATGCGGATCGAGTAGCAGTACTGCTAGCGCAATTGCGCGGCGTACCCTGGGAGCGACGCACAGCCCGGTTTCGCTGCGTGGTTGTCATCGTCACGCCTACCGGGGAACTCTATGATGCCGAAGGAGTATGCGAGGGACTGATCGCTTTTGAACCGGTAGGGCGGGGAGGCTTTGGTTATGATCCGGTCTTTTACTTGCCCGAGTACAACTGCACTATGGCCGAGTTGCCACAGGGGGAAAAGAACCACATCAGCCACCGTGCCCGGGCCGTCGAGGCGGCACTGCCCACATTGCGCCGTCTACTGGCCCACTTGTAAAGTTGCCATCCGTATGTTTTAATGGTATAATAATTGTGTGAGGCTGGTGACAATCGTTGCAAGACCTCGGATCAAATTCGATGGATGAATCGTCACTCTCGACTCCCATTAAAAGGGAGCGCGATACGATAACCAACATATCTCCCCATTCGCGCTCTATTCCCCTACGCTTCGTGACCTGGTGTGCAACTGCGGTTTGGCGCACTGGTGTAGATTGGCGTACCAAGCGCCCCTTCCTGACCCGCGCCACCGCTCACTTGAGTATCATCGTTCTAGCCCTGATCACCATTGTCCTCAGCGGCGTAGGCCTCCCGACGCCACGGGCTGCTGTAGGTGGCTCGTTCAGCGCCGACGCCGTGTCTCCCGCCGAGATGGACTCCTCGACAGAGCCAGAGATAGAGCCATTGCCCACTCCGCCCCTTCCTACCGTCTGGCCTCATCCCTCCACCGCTGACACCATTGCTCGAATGCCCGTCCTCCACACCACCTTCCCAGAACGGCCGCGGGCACAGGTCATCACTTATACCGTCCAGGAAGGTGATAACGTCTCTACCATCGCCGCTCAGTTTGGCCTGGACGTGTACACGGTCATTTGGAGCAATCGTGAGACTCTGAAAGACGCCTGTTGGCTCATCCAGCCGGGGCTCGAACTCTTTATCCTGCCGGTAGACGGCGTGTATCACACCGTCCGCGCCGGTGAGACACTGGCGAGTATCGCAGAGGAATACGAGGTAGAGCAAGCCGCGTTGTATAATGAGTGGAATGAACTCGATGAGGGAGATCGCCCACTCGAGGGACAACTACTCGTCGTGCCCGGCGGTCAGAGTGAGCGGGTGGATTTGGAACCACCGCGCCCCACGTATCCCATGGCCGGGGCATCCCGCTTGAGTTGGGGAGTCTGCAGCGGCGTGACGTTTACCGGGCCTGGCGCCAACGGGTGGTTCATCCTTCCCACCGGCAGTTCCCGCGTCTCGGGATGGTACTTTCACGATCCACGCAATCCGACGCACATTGGGTTGGATTACGCTTGCCGGCTGGGCGATCCTCTATATGCTGCCGATAATGGCGTGGTGACCATAGCGGGATGGAATGGTGGTTACGGAGTGCTGGTCGAAATCAATCACGGCAACGGTTTCGTTACTCGCTACGGTCATTTCAGTGACATCGTCGTGGGATGCGGGCAGGCGGTCTATCAAGGCCAGTTGCTCGGCTACTGCGGGAGCACTGGTTGGTCTACTGGCCCTCACCTCCACTTTGAGATTCGATCCAACGGCGTGCCACAGGACCCGCAGATCTATTTACCGTAGGCCCTCACGCCGGCCGGGAGAACTATGCGACTATTACGGCGCAACGCTACGCCGTCCAACACAACAAAAGACCACCCTCTCCTGCGCTGGTTCGAGGAGGGCTTTTTGCATGCCTTCGCTTGGCTGGCGACCACGGTCTACCGGACGGCTGGCGATTGGCGTGGTTGGCGTCCGCTGCTCACGCGCACCAGCGCACATCTGGCAGTCATTGCCGTGGCCATTCTCGCCACCGGATTGAGCAACGTCGAGTGGCCGGCACAAGCCGCTTCCACCTCGCCCACGCTCGCCCTGCCCGCCTCTGCTGGAGATGGGGATAACGAAGAAACGGCAGAGGACATATTGGCTGTCTTCAACGATAATAACGGTAGGGGCGAGGTTACCCCGCCCCTACCCAATGGTCGCAACAGGGCCAATAGAGCCGTCGCCCGGCTGGCTCAACCCCACACTATCATCCCCGAACGCCCACGTTTGGATATCGTCACCTACACTGTCCAGGCAGGTGACACTGTCCAGTCCATTGCCACCCTCTTTGGCCTGCAACCCACCACCGTTATGTGGGCCAACTCAGCCATTGAGGACGCCCCTGACCTGCTGCGGATTGGCCAGGAAGTGACCATCCTACCAATTGACGGAGTCTACCACACAGTCACTCAGAGCGACACATTGGAAACCATCGCCAAAGAGTACAAGGTAGAACCCGAGCCCATCGCCACCTGTGAGTACAATCATCTGGAGCCGCCAAACTATCTGATCAAGGAAGGGACACGGCTCATTGTGCCAGGGGGCGAGAAGCCTTACGTGCCCAAAGTGGTCACCTCGTATACCGGGGCTGTCCCAGATGGCGCTCGTGGCACCGGGGGGTTCCAGTGGCCCGTGTTGGGCACGATCACGCAGGGATATTGGTACGGCCACCGGGCGATTGACGTGGGGGCCCCCCTCGGCAGCGCGGTAATGGCGGCCGATGGTGGATTTATCGGCTTTGCGGGCTGGACCGATGTAGGTTACGGTTATCTGATCGTGGTTGACCACGCCAATGGCTTTGCCACCTACTATGCCCACTTGAGCAACATCTACGTCTTTGAAGGACAGGCGGTAGAGCGGGGGCAGGTTATCGGCGCGGTGGGCAGCACCGGGTGGTCAACAGGCCCGCACTTGCACTTTGAGGTACGCTACTACGGCACTCCCCAGAATCCGTGGGCGTACTTGCCGTAGGGGTCGTAGCCTGTCATTCTGAGCCGGAGCGCAGCGGAGGCGAAGAATCTCGCCTTGGACAGGCGGTTTGGGCACTGTAACGTGAGATTCGTATCTGCTCAATAAAGTGGGGCAATGTAGCCGAGGTTTCCATACCT
>CAYQTW010000017.1:15375-18690 GCA_964420485.1 uncultured Anaerolineales bacterium | reverse complement strand
CCCCAACCCCCATCCCGCCGCTCGTGCATCAGGTGCAAGAGGGAGAGGTGCTCATTGACATTGCCGACGCTTATGACACCACTATCGAGGAAATCCTGGCCTTGAACCCAGAAATGGACGCGGACGTGATCAAGCCGGGGCAACTCGTCCTCATTCCTCGTGCCACGTCCACCGAATCCGGCAGTGAGCCTGTGCCGGACGACCCTACGCCTACGCCATCCAACTATATCATTCACGTCGTCGCACAGGGCGAGGTGCTGGGCACAATCGCCGAAGAATACGATGTCTCAGTGAAGGCCATTCGTATTGCCAACGACATGCCATCCAACGACGACACTATCCGTGTCAACCAGTCGCTCGTCATCCCGATAGGGACGCCGGTGCCCAGCCCCACGCCAACCATAGACCCTAACGCCACGCCCACCCCTGTTCCGCCCTACCGGCCGCCTGCGCTTCTCAGCCCACGCGACGGCGCGACCTTTGTGGGAAGTGACGAGACCATCCTCTTGCAATGGGCCTCGGTGAGCACACTGCGCGACGACGAGTGGTACGCGCTGACCCTCGTCCAACCGGCTGGCGGCGTGATGTCGGACACGACTTACACCCGCGTCACCTCCTGGCGTGTGCCTCTTGATCTGCTGCCCCCCGCGAGCGCCGCCGTGCGCGAGTTCCGCTGGCAGGTCCAAGTCGTGCGGGAGGTGCGGGACGAGGACGGTGAATTGGTCTACGAAGGGGCCGGCGGTCCCAGCGCAGTGCGCACCTTTATCTGGCTGGCGCCGACGCCCACACCGAAACCCACGTCCACCTCGGCCTCTTGAAAAAGCACAGCGCCGCTCTTTCGAGCGGCGCTGCCGTTTTGTGTTCACGTTTCACGCTTCACGTAGTCCAGGGCTTTACCTCCCCTCGTAGGAACCGATCAATATCAGCGGCGGCCCGCTTGCCGGCCCCCATCGCGCTGATGACCGTCGCCGCGCCGGTGACCACGTCGCCACCGGCCCACACCCGCGCCTTTGTCGCCCGGCCCGTCTCCTCATCGGCAACGACCGTGCCCCACTTTGTCCGCTCCAACCCACCGGCCTCGTTAAAGACCAGCGGATTAGGCCGCGTCCCCAGCGCCATGATCACCATGTCCACGTCCATATCGAACTCGGAGCCTGCGATGGGGATGGGGCGTCGCCGGCCACTTTCGTCAGGCTCGCCCAATTCCATGCGGATGCAGCGCATACCACACACGTTTCTGTGCTCGTCCCCATAGATCTCTACCGGGTTGGTCAAAAAGTCAAAGATGACCCCCTCCTCCTCGGCGTGATGCACTTCCTCGGCCCGGGCCGGCACCTCGACCGGCGAGCGGCGGTAGACGATGTGCACTTCACCCACCTCCCCACCCGTTTCCTGGGCACGCAGCGCCTGCAGGCGCAGACTGCAACGGGCCGAGTCCATCGCCACGTTTCCTGCGCCGATCACCGCCACGCGCTGGCCCACTTTGATCGGTGTATCATATTCAGGGAAGAGATAGCCCTTCATCAGATTGACTCGCGTCAGGAACTCGTTGGCCGAGAGGACGCCGTTATAGTTGATGCCGGGGATGCGCAGGAACGACGGCAACCCCGCGCCCGTTCCCAGGAAAACGACGTCAAAACCCTGCTCGTTAAGCAATTCGTCAATCGTGTACAGCCGCCCGATCACTGCGTCCGGGTGCATCTTGATGTCCAGACACTCGGCAGTGTAATCGATCTCACAGTTCACCACGCTCTTGGGCAGACGAAATTCGGGGATGCCATAGACGAGCACGCCGCCGGGCTTGTGCAGCGACTCGAAAATCGTCACATCGTGACCCAAGCGCCCCAGGTCCGCGGCGCAGGTGATCCCGGCCGGGCCGCAACCGACGATGGCGACGCGTTTACCCGTCGGCGTAGCGCGCTCAAGCGGGTAGACGTGGTGTTCCAACTCATAGTCGCCCACGAACCGCTCCAGCCGCCCGATTGCCACCGGTTTGCCCTTTTTGGCCAGCACGCATTTGACTTCGCACTGCGTCTCCTGCGGGCACACCCGGCCGCAGATGGCGGGCAGATTGTTCTTCTTCTTCATCGCCCGCACCGCGCCATCCATGTCCCCCTCTCGCAGCGCCAGGATGAACTCTGGAATGAGCACCCCCACTGGACAGCCCTCCACGCAGTGCGGTTTCACGCATTGCAGGCACCGCGCCGCTTCCTGTTGCGCCAGTTCCAGCGTAAAGCCGAGCGCCACTTCGTCGAAATTGGCCCGCCGGACGAGCGCATCCTGAGTCGGCATCGTCTGGCGGGGAATACTCATTCGTTCTCTATTGGTCAATTCAGTCGCCACTAGTCTACCTCCAATTGGCACCGGTGCTGCCATTGCTCGACTGCCTGCTTCTCTTCCTCCAGGTAGAACCGCAGCCGTGCCATCAGCAGGTCCCAGTCCACCTGGTGAGCGTCGAACTCGGGGCCGTCCACGCACACGAACTTGGCGCCACCGGCCAACTGCACCCGGCAGCCGCCGCACATGCCCGTCCCGTCAATCATAATCGTGTTCAGGCTGACGATGGTTTTCACACCAAATGGCTGCGTCGTCAGGGCGCAGAACTTCATCATGATCGCCGGCCCGATGGCCCACACACGGGCAATCTCTCCGTCACGCTCCAACAACTCTTTGAGCGGCTCGGTGACCAGCGCCTTGCGCCCATAGGAGCCATCGTCAGTACAGACAATCAGCTCGTCGCTGACCGCCCGCATCTCGTCCTCCCAGAAGAGCAACTCCTTATTGCGCGCCCCAATGATCGAGATGACGGCATTGCCGGCCTCCTTGAGCGCCCGCGTGATGGGATAGAGGGGCGCTATGCCGACCCCGCCGCCCACACACACGATGGTGCCATAGTTCTCGATCTCGGTCGGGTGGCCCAGTGGCCCGGTAAAAGTGGCCAACTCGCTGCCCGGCTCGAGACTCCCCAGGTGCATTGTCGTCTTGCCCACCTCTTGGAAAATGATCGTGATCGTCCCTGCCTCCCGGTCATAGTTAGCGATGGTGAGCGGGATGCGTTCCCCGTGCTCGTCAACGCGCACGATGACAAACTGGCCTGCCTGCGCCTTGCGCGCCACTTCCGGTGCGGCGACGACCACCAACTTTGTGACATCACTCAGCGTTTCCTTGTGCAAGATTTTGTACATAGACAACCTCCATTCGTGATTTGCGTAAGGATACTTCCATTTCGCCCGTTAGTCAAGTTGCGTTCATCGCACCTGCACCGTGACATATTTCCCATCTGTCCCTCCGATCCGTCAATCCTCCCAATTCGTG
>CAYQTW010000017.1:0-15275 GCA_964420485.1 uncultured Anaerolineales bacterium | reverse complement strand
CCCTCCGATCCGTCAATCCTCCCAATTCGTGTTCTCCCCCGCCATTTGACCTTTAATCCTTCTGATGCTACAATCCGCGTCACAGGGTCTCACAATCTGCAAATCTCAAACTAGGAGGCAAGACATGGAACTGAATTTTGATCTATACCGTGACGTACCAGTGTTGGATTGGGCGCCGCATCTGGCTTCTCGCACGGAACGTATGAAGAGTTCCGCCATCCGCGAACTGCTCAAATTGACCCAACAGCCGGACATCATCTCCTTCGCCGGTGGTCTGCCGGCCCCGGACCTCTTTCCCCTGCGCGAGGTCGAGGAAGCCTGCCGCTACATCATCCGCGAGGATGGCGCCGGGGCGCTGCAGTACGGCGCCACTGAGGGATACAGACCGCTCAAAGAGTACCTGGCCACCACGATGCACAAGTATGGCGTCCCGGCCATACCAGACAATGTCTTGCTGACCAATGGCTCTCAGCAAGCCCTGGATTTGGTCGGCAAACTGTTCATTGACCCCGGTGACTATGTGCTCACCGGTCGCCCCACTTACCTAGGAGCGATCCAAGCATGGAATGCTTATCAGGCACGTTTCCACACCGTGCGTCTCGACGAGTATGGCATGGTCGTGGATGAGATGGAGCACGCCTACGAAAAAGTACTCGCCGACTCCGGCAAGCCACCCAAGTTCATCTACGTCCTGCCCAACTTTCACAACCCAGCCGGCACGACAATGCCCATAGAACGCCGTCAACAATTGGCCGAGATCGCTACGAAACTGAACCTCCCCGTCGTCGAGGATGATCCTTATGGCCAGTTACGCTACGAGGGTGAGGACATCCCTCCCATTGACACCTTTATCCCTGAGCGCACTATCTACCTGGGCACATTTTCCAAGATCATGGCTCCGGGCCTGCGGTTGGGATGGATCGTCTGCCCGGAGGTGCTGATGAGGCGCTTTGTGCAGGCCAAGCAGGGCGCCGACCTCCACACGAGCACCTTTATCCAATACGTCGCCAACGACATCTGCCAGCGGGGACTGATCAAGCCGCACGTCAAGCAGATATGCCAGGTCTACAAAGAGCGGCGGGATGTAATGCTCGATTCGCTGGCCGAGTTCTGGCCCGATGGTAGTAGTTGGACTCAGCCCCAGGGCGGTCTGTTCCTCTGGGCTCGCGTGCCAGAGTCCATTGATACGCTCGAGTTCTCAAAGCAGGCCATCGCCGAAAAGGTCGCCTACGTGCCCGGCGTCCATTTTTACCCCAATCGAGATGGGGGGCACAATGCCATGCGACTCAACTTTTCCTACTGCCAGCCGGATACCATCGTCGAAGGGATCCGCAGGCTAGGCATGGTGCTGAAGAAAGCGTTGGGGTATTAGACGTGGGGGCGCGGTGAGGGGCGCGGCTACCGCGCCCCCACTTTAAGCCAACGTGCGTGACCACCCAGGTCAACTGCGCATAAACCGTCTCAGGATAGCCCCGAGTTCCTCCACGCTGTCGTAGGTCTCGCACCGCAGCGCGGGATTGCCCGCCAACATGGCCGAAAGCCGCCGCCCCGTGCCCCGGCGGTGGAGGCACAGCACCGGCTTGCCTAGCGCCTCGGCCCGGGCGATCTCGTATCCCACGCCGTGGCTGGGGACAGTGGCTTCAGCGACCACAATGTCGGCTTCCGTCAGCCACGTCATATCCCGCTCGTAGATTGCCTCGTCGGACGGCCCATCCTCCCCGGCGCGGGTCAGGCTGGTATCACCGACATGTTCGGTGAGTACTGCCCCGTATTCCATCAGCAGCGTGATGATCTGGCGATAAAGCACCGCGTCACCCCGCCCCCCACGGATAGAACCAGCAAAGTAGATATTCATATTGAAGCAGTCCCTCGTGGGACAGGCTTTCTAGCCCGCTTGAGCGACAGACTGGAAAGTCCGCCCCACCTTCCCTCGCAAACTACACTCATAGTACAATGACTGAGGCAAATACGCACTTGGCTGCGCGGATAGCGGAGCCCCAGGTTGGCGAGGTGGAAATGTGGGACGGGCTGCACGGTCTGTTGGCACCATACGGCGGCAGTAATGGGTAACGGAAGGCAAGCCTGCCCACACGTAAGATTGACAAATTGGTCTGGATGGCGCTCACCGATTCCGCCTTCCGTGAGCAATTGCTCAACGGCCATCGCCGCGAGATGCTGGACACCTTGAGTCTGATAGAAACGGAGCGACAGGTCGTGCTGGCGGTGAAGGCCAACACGTTAGATACCTTTGCCGGGGCGCTCTGCCAGCCAGCGTTCATTGGGGCCTAGCACGCCGGCACGTCCTCAGTCTAGTTGTGGCTCCGTGCGCCCGGGGCAGTCCACTGAGAACCCGTACCAGAAGGAACGATGGGACTTTTGCTGGCGATTGGTCACGTCTCACACCAAATCAGGCAGTCAACTCAGGCGCGACCGGGTATCCGTAGTACGGCGGGGAAAAGGACACAATCTATGATAGAAGGCCGAGTCGCATCGCTTACCGAGGCGCTGTTCGCGCTGGAGGAGCCCTGGCAGGGTCAGTTCCTGACACTGGTGGCTAACCTGTCCACGAACTGGAGGTGGAACGAGCGGCAGCCGGAGCAGAGGGACGTGGCGGCCTGGTTGAAGGCCGACCCTGATCTGTGTCGAGAGGTGACGTCGCTGCTGGATGCGTGGCAAAGGCCGCGCTAATATGCACCGTCTCCAAACAGCACTTGAGGGATCGTGCGTAAAAGAATCTTGAAATCGAGCCACAGAGACCAGTTCTCGATATAGTAGATGTCGAGCAGCACCCCCTCGTCGAAACTGAGCGTACTACGGCCACTGACCTGCCACAGTGCAGTCATGCCCGGACGTACCTCTAGCCGCTTCTTGTGCCATTCCATATAATGGATGACCTCGGCCGGTAGGGGCGGGCGTGGGCCCACCAGGCTCATCTCCCCACGCAACACGTTCCATAGTTGCGGCAATTCGTCGAGGCTGGTGCGCCGCAGAAACCGCCCCACGCGAGTCAGGCGCGGATCGTCGCGAATCTTAAAGATGGGGCCGTCGGCCTCGTTCAGTTCGCGCAACTGCTCCAGTTCCGCTTCGGCCCCCTCGTGCATGGAGCGGAATTTGTACATGTCGAATGTCTTGCCAGCCGCTCCCACGCGGGTCTGGCGGAAGACAATCGGGCCGGGCGAATCGAGCCGGATAGCCACCCCGATCAACGCCAGGAGCGGAGCCCCCAGCACCAGGCCAACCATGGCCCCCACGATGTCTATCCCGCGTTTGATCAGCAGCGCCCCCCGCTCAAAGCCAATCTCCCGCACGCCAACTAACGGCACCCCGCCCAGGTCGTCCACATCCACCCGGCTGAGGCTCATCTGAAAAAGGTCGGGCACGATGTGGGCGCTCACCTGCCGCCGTTCACACTCGCGCACGATGGACATAATCTTGCGGTGGTACATCCAGGGCAGCGTGATGATGACCTCGTCCACCGCTTCTTCCTCGATCATCCGGGCCAGGTTGCTCGTCGGTCCCAGCGCCTTGAAGCGACCAATGTCAGTCTGGCCCTTTTGTGGATCATCGTCTACAAAGCCAATGACATGGTATCCCAGTTCAGGCCGGGCGACGATAGCCCGCATCACCGTGCGTCCCGCCTCGCCGGCGCCGACGATGATGACGCGGTCTACCCCGACACCACGGGCGCGCAACCGGCCCGCAATCCCATTTTGCACCACTCGTAACAGCACTAACAAGATAACGGCAATAACGCCCGCCTCGACGAGCAACAGGCGCGAGTACTGGCGGGGCTGCAGGACAAAGGTGATGGCCAGCATCACTATCACGGATTTGGCCGTGGCGTTGATGATGCGATAGACCTGATCGAGCCACGGGCATCCGCGCCACTGCCGGTAGACCCGATCCATCTGGAAGGCCAACAGCATCAGCGCGGTGAACAGGAGGCCAAAGGGAACGTACGCCGATAGAGGATGATGCTGACTGACGTCACGTAGCCACTGCAGTTCGTAACGCACCCAGTAAGCCAGCAGCAGGCTGGCATTGATCAGCAAAATGTCGGAGACGACGACCCACCAGGGAGCATGGCGGCGAGTTTTCACGTTCCACCTCCCTCTTTGGCCAGGGCACGGCGGTAGACGCGCGCCGTCTCCTGTGCCGTGTGCGACCAGGTGAACTGTCCGGCGTGGGCCAGGCCCGCCGAGCGCAACTGGCGCCGCAACGGTTCGTCCGTCAACAGCCGGTTCAGCCCCGCCGCCAGCGCTTCCACGTCACGGGGGTCTACCATCAAAGCCGCGTCGCCGGCCGCTTCGGGCAGCGAGGATACGTTCGAGGTCAGCACCGGCGTCCCGCACGCCTGCGCTTCCAACACCGGCATCCCAAACCCCTCGTACAGCGATGGGTAGGCGAGGGTAGTGGCACCGTTGTACCACAGGGGCAATTCGTCGTTCATCACGTAGCCGGGGAAGAGAACCTCCTTGCCCAGGCCCAGTGCCTCCACTCTGGCGAACAGTTCATCGTAGAGCCAGCCCTTCCCGCCGGCCAGCACCAGCCCGACGTGGCCATCGCGAATATGAGCGAAAGCCTCCACCAGCCGCACCAGGTTCTTGCGCGGTTCCAGCGTGCCCACGAAGAATATGAATCGCTCCGGAAGTCCCCGGCGTTGGCGGAAGGCTGCTACCTCGCCGGCGGGCAGTGGGCGGAAAGCCGGGTCTACCCCGTGGTAGACGACGTCAATCCGCTCCGGTGGGATGGTCAGCAGCCGCGTGGTCTCGGCGGCGGTGTGGGCCGAGACTGCGATGAGCCGCCGGGCGCGACGCGCCGAGAGGCGCGTCAGCACCGTCAGGTAGAGCCGGTTGGCGGGGCGGAACAGTTCGGGGAAGCGGATGAAACTCAGGTCGTGGATAGTGACGACCACCGGGCAGGGGGCGAACACAGGCCCGACGAAGGCCGGCCCGTGTACCAGGTGCGCCCCGATGCGGCGCAGCGCCCACGGTTGCGCGAACTGCTCCCACAGCACCCGCACCGCGGCCCGGCTCGTGGGCCAGCGAGATTGGAGTGAAGCGAGGGTCACATCTGGAGGGAGCGCGCCCTCGCCCAGCAGGACGGTGTAGCGTAGATCGTCGCCGGCCTGCTCCAGGTGGCGTAGTAGATGGTAGATGTACTGGTGCATGCCCGCGCTGCGGTACCAGGCCCGCCCCGAAAGGAGGTGCGCGTTGATGGCAACGTGCTGTCTCTGGCCGTTCCCTGCGGTCATCTCCATAGTTCGTCCCTGGGCAGACACGCGGGTCTGCCCCTACTTCCTCGAGCGCCATATAGAAAAGATCAGCCACAGGCCCAGCAGGCTGGCGCCGGCGAAACTGATGAGGATCAGTACAAGCACCAGTCCCCATGGCTCCGCCAGGTTAAAGGCCGGCACCAACATAGCCAACCCCATAATCAACGCGGCCAGTAGGATGCTCATTGAGAGCCGGTTGGCGATGCGGTCCAGGCGGATCATCCAGTTGGGGACTTCTGGCAGGCGCAGGTTAGCCGAGAGGTTACCTGCCTCCACGTCGTCCAACAGGCGGGAGAGACGGCGCGGCATGGCCAACACCAGATCGCCCCACTCCTGGCCCCCGCGCAGGGCCTTTTCCCCCAGCGTGCGTGGGGAGAACTGGCGCCACATAAAGCGCCGCACGTAGGGTTGGGAGACGGCGAAGAGGTCGAAGCCGGGGTCCAGTTTCAATCCCACCCCTTCCATCATCCCCAGCGTCTTGCCTAGTAGCCAGTACTCGGAAGGCATGTGCAGGTGGTGGCGGAAGGCGAGGGACATTGATTCTTCGATCACTTCGCTGGTGTTGATTGCCTCGAGCGGCAGTCCCTGGTATTTGCGGAGCATCCGCGCCACGTCCCGTTGCAGTCCGGCCCGGTCCACCTGTCCGGCGGCGGCGCCCATGCGGATCAACTGATCCACGAGTCTTTCATCGTCCAACTGCGCGGCGACGACGTACAGGCGGATCAGTTCATCCTTCTCGCGCCGGCCCAGGTAGCCCACCATCCCAAAGTCCATCGCGCCGATGACCTCACCCGGCATGACGACAAAGTTACCCGGGTGGGGGTCGGCGTGGAAGAAGCCGTCCTCCAGTATCTCCTTGACGATCATACGGATGGCATAGAGCGCGATGCGATGGCGGTCGTAGCCCACCGCGTCCAGAGCCTCGATATCGTCAATCTTGATGCCGCTGATGCGCTCCAGTACCAGCACGCGGCGAGTGGTATAGTCCCAGTGTACCTGTGGAATGTGGAGGTAGCGTTCGCCGGCAAAGTTGGCGCGGAAGCGGTCGGCGTTGCGCCCCTCACGGCGGTAATCCAGTTCGGCCCGCATAGTGGTGGCAAAGTCCTCCGCTACCTCTGGCATGTCGTAGAGTTCGCCCAGCGGGGTACGTGCCTGAAGCAAACGGGCCAAGTCGAAGAGGATTTCCAGATCGGTTTCAATAGTCGTCTCAATGTTTGGCCGCTGCACTTTGACGACCACATCCGAGCCATCAGGCAGTGTGGCAGTGTGCACCTGGGCCAGCGAGGCGGCGGCGATAGGAGTGGGGTTGAAGGCAGTGAACAGTTCTTTCAGTGGCGCGCCCAGTTCGGCCTCGATCTGTGCCCGCACCGGTTCCCACTCCGCCGGGGGTACGGTATCCTGCAGTTTGGCGAGCTCAGCAATGTAGGCCGGGGGGATCAGGTCGGGGCGGGTGCTGAGCACCTGGCCCAGTTTGATGAAGGTGGGCCCCAGTTCCTCCAGCGCCAGGCGCACTCGTTGGGGGGCACCCAAGGGATGTAGGGACGGGGTAACCCCGCCCCTACGCCAGCGGCGTAGCAGTCGCCGGGGCAGCGCCAGGTAGGGCTGTAGTTCCAGTAAGTCTACCAGTTCGCCGAAGCCGTGGCGGATAAAGACCCCCACGATCTCGCGGTAGCGTTGCAGATGCCGGACTCTGCGGATAGGTGAGCGGGCCATTGGAAATCTATTTTACCACAAGTGGGGAATAAAGGGAATAATGGCCCGAGATCGCTTCAGAAACGCAGCGGCTTGCCAGTTGTTCTATGTTGTGATACAATTTTACTTATAGTGACGTTGAAATCTCACCGCGACGATCATCTGAAGCTGGCATTTGAACAGACGGGCCGGGGGTGGCCCGTCGTGTTCGTTCACGGCTGGGGTGATTCTAACGCTATCTGGCGGGAGACGGTCGCTAATCTGGCCTCTGACTTTTGTTGCATCGCCCTCGATTTGCCAGGACACGGCAATTCACCAGCCGGACGAGGACCGTGGAGCATCAAAACGCTGTCTGTGCCCGTACAGATCCTGATGGGATCCCTGGGGATCACTGCGGCCACCATCGTGGGCCACTCGATGGGCGGAGTAGTGGCGTTGCAGTTGGCTTTGGAACACCCCAAGTTGGTCAAGCGCCTGGTGCTAATAGACGTGCCTATGTGCGGGCAGTGGACCCGTGCTCTCTTTACACTGCTCTCCACGCGGCTGGGCTCGTATCTGCCGGGCGTGGCTCAGACAGGATCCCGGCTATTGGCGAGGCTTACACCCCACCTACCGCGAAAAGATGGTGCTCTCCTGCGGTGGAACAAGGGTATTGCTCGCGCCGACATGCGTGTGTTGTATGAGACGTTACGCGACATGTCCGACAGATCGTGTCAGCCCCAGTTGACGCGCATTCAAGCACCCACGCTGGTCATCGCTGGCTCGCAGGACGTCGTTGTACCACCCCGCCTGGCTAGACGGATAGCCGCGGGTATCCCTGGCGCACAATTCGCCTCCATCCCTGGGGCTTCGCACACGCCGATGTTGGAGAAGCCAGCGTACTTTTTGCGCACGCTACGCGACTTTCTTAATCCCCACTACCGGCGATTGCCCGCCAGTCTGTAGATCGTCGGCTATCCCCCCGCCTGGTAAACGAGATTCCCCTCGTCGAAATGGTAACTCCGTCCCTTCCAGGCCATTCCTGACCCAAACCATGCCCAGCGCACAGAGTTGAGTGCCACTAGTGCTCCGAATATCATCATCAGCGGATGCAGGAGCACCGTCCACCACTCGTGGTCAAACCGTTGTGCAATCAGAGAGCGGGCGAACAGGCCGATGGCCAGTTGAAGCAGGGGAAATCCGACCCAGAACCGGTCCACCCAGCCGTGTCGTAATCCGACCAGCAGGAAACCGAGTGGGGCCACGAAAACAGCCAGATTGACCAGTAACAGGCCCAGTAACGGCAACAGGTCATAGTCGAAGGCAGGGAATGAACTTTTGGAAAAGCCACGCCACGCTTCCTTCAGCCCTCGGTAGAAACGCACGCTAACACTACGAGTCCCGTCTATCAGGGCCATGCAGCCGCTATTCTGCTTGACCAGGCGGGCCAGGAACACGTCCTCGGCGATGTCCTGCTTGACCGCCTCGTGCCCGCCGATGTGCCAATAAAAATCGCGCCGGAAAAACATGAACGGGCCAATGGCTAATGTGATGAGTGGATGGCGCGTCCGGTTGATCAGACCCAGTGGCAGGTAACACATCGGCCCTACAGTGATCATCGGCAGGGCTACCGCCTCCCAGAACGTGTCCATGATGGCACGGGGGAACAGGCTCACCAGATCGGCCCGCGTCTCCAGCGCCGCGCGCAGGGCAGACGATACAGCGTGGGGCGCGTGGACGGTATCCGCGTCGGTGAACAGGAGCCACTTCCCACGGGCGGCCCGGGCCAACTGGTGACAGGCGTAGGTCTTACCGTGCCAGCCCGGCGGCAGGGGGTGGCCGCGGAGGAGGCGTATCTGGGGATGCTCAGACGCCAGTTTGGCCACGATGCCGGCCGTCTGGTCAGATGATTCATCATCCAGCACCAGAATCTCCAGGCGCGGGTAGTCCTGGCGTAGCAGCGACTCCAGGCAGTGGCCAATGTTGCGTTCTTCGTCGCGGGCCGGGATCAGCACCGACACCAAAGGCAGCGAGTCGGGTAACGGGCCGCGCTCAGGCATCCGGCGCAGCAAACGCAGGTTATTGAGCACGTTGGCCAGAATTCCCAGCAGAAGCAGGGTGATGATTGTCTGGTAGAGCATAGTTATCTCCATATTCAGGAGCAGGTGCTCCAAGCGGGCGTAAGGTTAGTTTTGATTTATTAAACAGGCTCTCGGTAGATCCAAAATCGCTCCGAGGGGATTGCCAAATCCCCGCTCCTGGCCTGGATGGTTCGACTGTGCTCACCACAGGTCTGGCGATCCAGGCCGAGCAAAATTGAATCTACCGAGGCTCCAAAAAGCAAGTGCGTTCAGCGTAGCCCGGCCGGGGCGGGTTGATTCTCATTCTCTTCTTCGTACCAGCCCGGCTGGGCCGTCGTTCCTTCCCAGCCGTGCTCGGCCCACACCCGTCGCTCGTGGGGCTGGTCAATGATCTTTTTGATAGCCAGCGACAGGAACAGGATCAGCGTATAGGCTGTCATCCACGGCCCGTAGCCAAAAGCCAGCGGCAGGAAGATCACAGATGCGATGCCGACGACCACGCTGCGGTTAAAGTCATGCAGCAACAGATGGGCTATTCCAAACACCGCCAGCCCGGCCAGCGTCGAATAAGGCAGCAGTCCGAGCAGGAAGCCCAGTGATACCGCCACACCCTTGCCACCCTGCCCGTGCAGGAAAATCGGAAAGCCATGGCCGATCACGGCCGCGAATCCGCACAACAGCAGCACAGGCAGTGGCACATTCAGCGCGCGGGCCAACAGATAGGCCGCCAGCCCTTTGAGAGCATCCAGAATGGCGGCCAGTGCGCCCCACTTTATGCCCACGACGTGCGCCACGTTGCGCGCTCCCACGTTTCCCTCGCCCACCTGGCGAATGTTCAGCCCGGTGCGCCAGCGGGTGATGATGTACGAAAAGGGAATCGCCCCCAATAGATAAGCGGTTAGCAGAACAATCGCGTCTCTAACAAACATCGCTACCTCCCTCCCTTATCTCACACACGCGGGGCAGGCTTTCGAGCCTGCCAGCAGCCGTGCGGCTTTTGCCCCAATGCCTGATCCTACTTCACGCTTCACGCTTGGTAAGCATTCTCTCGGCAGCCACGCGGCCGCGCGCGATCAGTTCAACGGTATGGTCGAAATCCCAGAAAGGCAGCCCGCTATGGCGGATTTTAGCGGTCTGTCACAATTGAATCCGCTTTATCCGCTCAATCCGTTGACTTTTTCGGCGCTGCCTGGGTAGTTACGCCAGATCACCAATTACTCCTCCGGGTAGAACGCTAATCCCAGCAGCCCCGGCCCCGTGCTGACGCCCATTACCGGTAGATCTCGCCGGGCGTGATGTCTATGCCATCGCGGCAGGTGCGGCCATCCCAGTGCAGATAGATGGGCACGACTGTGATGTCGTGCTGCACGGCAACGTCCGGCAGCAGGTTCGACGCCGAATCGGTGACTACTGCGATCTTGCCCATCGCTTCACCCCCCTCGTTCTGCCCCCACCACCTGGGACGGCGCGTGTCCGAGTATGACCGCTGCTTGATTCAGGAACCCCGTGACTTGCTGCCAGGCCCGCCGGGGATTGAGCAACACGAGAAGTCCGATGCCGCCCACCAGTGCGCGGCCCCACTCCGGAGCGATGTGCCAGACGGTGAGGATGAACGCACCATAGACTAGCCCCATCGCCAGTTGCAGCGGCGCCAGGGCGTGGAATGCCCGCACGCCCAGGCTGGCGAGCGCCAGTACACCCACGACGAGCAGGAGCGGTGCCACCTTCCACGCGACCAGGCAGGTCGCCAGCGATAGCGTCAGGCCGAGGTCCGCCACCAGGTCGCACCAGCCCAGGCGGGTCGGGCGGCGCGCCCGGCGGGCCAGCGGCCCGTCCAGCACGTCGCTGATCCAGGCCAGGATGGTCAGTAGCGCTGCTGTAGCCAGCCCCTTGTCCGGCCCCCAGACCAGACCGGTGTAGAGGATAACCAGCACGAACACACAACGCAACGCCGTCAATGCGTCAGCCAATACATTCATCGTTCTTCTCCGATCTGATTAACCGGGGTCAAGGCGCAACGGATGACGAGCGGATAAACGGATGGCCCAGCGGTGGATCAGTCTCGGCCGTAGTTTATTCGAAAAAGCGCAGCGCCGTCTCGACCCGTGGCACCCACCCAATCCGCTTATCCGTTACCTATCCGCTGCCCCAAGCACAACCCGGTAAACACGTACGTCCCGGCGCTAATGAGCGATCCAGTAGGTGAACAGGGCCACCAGCACGCTGGAGGCGACGAGGATCACGATCAGCAAAACGATAATGGCGGTCTGGCTCAAGCGAGGCAGGCAACGTTGGCGGTGCAAGACTGGTGTATCAGACACCGGCTGCGCGACTTCCTGGCCGTGGCCTGTCGTCGGCTCCCTTTGCTGCCGGGAAAAGGTCTCTTCACGTGCGCCGTTTTGCTCTCTCACAACTCTATGATAACCCATGAGAGTAACACAGCGCGAGGAAAAAGGTTAAACGGGGTTACACAGGAGTAAAAAGAGGTTAAAAAGCCGCCATCACTTGCAAAACCAGAAGTGAGGCGCACCGGCCTAGAAGAGCCGGTGCTAGGTTGCTTCCCGACCCAGCACCGTCTGTTCACGGCGGTGCGGCCCTCATCACTTGCGAAACCAATAGCCCACGCCGCGCTCGGTGAGGATGTGCTGGGGATTGCGGGGATCGTCCTCTAGTTTGGCGCGCAGGCGGCTGATGTAGACCTTGAGGTAGTTGATCTCGTCGGTGTACTCACGACCCCATACGCGGGCTAGAAGCGTCTCGTGGGTCAACACCTGTCCGGCGTTGCGCACCAGGTGGTAGAGCAGGTGGTACTCGGTGGTGGTCAGTGGCACCGGTTCGCCGCGCCGCGTCACCTCACGGCGGGCAAAGTCCACGCTCAGGTCGCCGCTGACGAAGGGTTCTTCGTGGGCCAGGGGGAGCGCCTGGGCGCGGCGGAGCACCGCCCTCACTCGCGCCAGCAACTCTAGGTGGCTGAAGGGCTTGGTGACATAGTCGTCGGCACCCAACTCGAGGCCGCGCACCGTGCTCAGTTCGTCGTCGTGGACGGTGAGCATGATCACCGGCACGTCGGAGAAGAACCGTATCTGTTGTAGGACCTCGAAGCCGCTCATATCCGGCAGCCCCACATCCAGCAAGACCAACGCGGGCTGTTCGCGCTCCAGCATGGCCAGCGCCTCCTCGCCGTCGGACGCGGCGACGACTTCCCAGTTGGGCTGCTGCATACCAAAACTGACGGAAATGAGACGCACTACGTCGGGCTCCTCATCCACGATCAGAATTTTCATGCGCTTTCTCCCTCCAGCACTGGCAATGCGATGAAGAATGTACTCCCTCGTGCCGGCTCGCTCTCCACCCAGACGTGCCCGCCGTGCAACTCCACCAACTGGCGAGTGATGTACAGCCCTAACCCCAATCCCACCTTGCCGGTGCCATCCGGGATGACGTAGAAGCGCTGGAAGAGGTGTACCTGCTGCTCGCGCGGGATGCCGGGGCCGTCGTCGGCGACGGCGACGACCAGTTCGCCGCCTCCGCGCTCCAGCGTGACCTGGATGTGCCCGCCTTTGGGGGTGAACTTGTGGGCATTGGATAAAAGATTAGTCAACGCCTGCTCGATGCGGCGGCGATCCACATCGGCCAATGCCGGCTCATCCGGTAGTGTGGTCTCCAAATATTGCTTTTTCTGCTCCATAAGCGGCGCCAGGCTTGCGACCGTGCGCTCCACGATGCACCGCAGGTCGGTGGGTTGGGTCGCCAGCGTGACCTGCCTGGCCTCCAGGCAAGTTGATTCCAGCAGGTCGGCGACCAGCGATTCCAGCCGGCCGGTGTGGTGGGCGACGGTATCCAGCAGTTCGGCCTGTACCGCCGGGGCAGCGTCGTGCAAGAGATCCACCGAGGTCTTGATGCAGGTCAAGGGGGTGCGCAGTTCGTGGGAGACGGTGGAGATGAAACTGCGCTGCAACTGCTCCAGCGTGCGCAGTTTTTGAACCTGCTCGCGTTCCCGCTGGTAGAGCCGGGCGTTGCGGATGGCCAGTGCTGCCTCCTGGGCCAGGGCTTGCAGCAACGACAGGGCGTCGTCGTCAAACTGCGCAGTCGTGCGTTGCCCCACGGAGAGGACGCCCAGCGGTTCGCCGTCCAGCCGCATTGGGGCGCTGGCGTAGGACTGGATGTGCTCCCCGACCAGCAGAGAACGAGCCAAGCCGGGGTACCGGGCGGTGTTGGAGACCGCCCGTGGAGCATCACCGGCCAGGATGGTGCGCACCGGCTCGTCGGTCAGGGAAAGCGGCACACCGGTGTGATCGCGCAGGTCAATTCCGCTGGCCGCAGCAGGGGACAACTGGGTGCCAATGTCATCACGCAACAGGAGCACCGCCACGTCAGCCGCCAGCAGGTGGCAGGCGGCGTCGGTCACTGTGTGCAGTGTGCGCTCCAGATCCAGGCTGGTGCTGAGTTGGCGCAACAGGTTGTTCAGGGCGGACAGGCGGGTGGCCAGCACCCGCTCTTGCTCCGTCTCCTGGTGTTCGCGGCGCAGTTGTTCCAGCAGCAAGGCGCACAGGACGGCGACCACCAACAGCAGTAGCAGTTTGGCCGCCACGATATAGATCGCAATCGAGGTCCATAGCCCGGCCTGGTTGACAGCGCAGGCGCCGGTGTAGATCAGGCCAGCGATCAATGCCACCAGGATCGTCGGCACCAGGTCCATGTAAAAGGCCGCGCCGATGATGTTGAAGAGATAGAGGATGAAGAAGCCGGAGTGGTAGCCGCCGGTGAGATAGGTAGCCAGCGTGGCGACGATGGTGTCGAGGGCCAGGAAGTTGAGCGGGCGGCGCAGCCAGCGCACGTGCCGGCTGACGAAGAGCAGCGCCAGGTTGTAGGCGGCCACCCCCAGCACAGCGTAGAGAGGTGGCACCAGCAGCCCTCCCTCCAGATGGTCAAAGATAGAGAGCACCAACACCAGAAGGAGCGCCAGCCAGCGCAGGATCAGGAGCATCTGCCCGACCCAGGTCAGGTGAGGGAGTCTGTAGGCGGGTTCGCCTCGCGCGGTCCAGTCTGTTTCCTTCCTCATACCTCCCCCTTTTCACTGTGGTAGAATACTCAAAGTGAACGTGTCGTCCGCGTTTCACTTATGGTGGTCTGCATTAGCCAGTGGATTCATCCGCCGACGATCAAATTCTATTTTACCACAAGTGGGGAACAATGGTATCTGCTCAATAAAGTGGGGCAATGTAGCCGAGGTTTCCATACCTCGCGGGCATAACGCGCTATGGAAAGCGCGGCTACGTTAAAAGTGCCCCAGAATATTGAGATGATACGAACAATGGGTATCACGGGGCGGGGGAGGTCAGCAGCGCCCGGATGTGCGGGAGGGCCTCTTGCGCGGCCTCCTCCCCGGCGGCGACGATCTCGGCGGCGCGGGAGAAACCGGTGAGCACGGTCACGTCCGGCGGGATGGCGGGCCGGATGATAACTTCGGGGTGCGCCTCAGCCAGCCGGCGGCGATTGACCTCCGCCATCATCACCCCCACCGACCGCCACAACACCTCGATAGTATCCACCAGCCCGTTGGGGACGTAGCGGCGACGGTGCAATGCCCCGACCAGTGAGGAGACAGCCACATCGTCCGTGGAGACGTCCACGGCGATAGCGACATCGGCGCCCATGTGGCGCACCGCATCGGCGGGGAGGTTGTCGAGGAGTCCGCCGTCCACGAGCAGTTGCCCGTCCCGCTCCACCGGCGTAAAGACGCCCGGCAGGGCAACAGTGGCTCGCACACCGTCCACCAACCGACCCTGGTTCAGGTACACTTCCCGGCCGCTGTTCAAGTCCACCGCCATCAGCGTCAGCGGGATCCGCAGGTCGTCGAAGGTACGGTCGCCCAGGTGGCCGGTAAGATACTCGCGCACTTTCTGACCCTCGAAGAGGCCGCGCCGGAGCGGCGACAGGTCGGTCAGAGGCAGGAGGCGGCGAAGGCTGGACACGCGCAGTGCCTCCTGCTCCATAAACTCGGGCTCCAGCCCGGCCGCGTACCCGGCAGCGATGACACCGCCCATGCTGGTGCCGGCCAAGTAGTCAATCGGTACGCCCTCTTGCTCCAGGATTTTGAGTACACCGATGTGGGCCAGTCCCCGCGCACCACCGCCGCTGAGGGCCAGCCCGATTTTGCAAGGCGGTTTTTTCCACAGGTTTTTCAGAAATCGCCACATACTTTTCCCTCCTCCTCAAACACCATCAGGCAATACGTCCCCCCAACC
>CAYQTW010000016.1:15044-18999 GCA_964420485.1 uncultured Anaerolineales bacterium | reverse complement strand
GAACTCGTCCTGTGGTATGCTCGTCTGCGCTGCGACCGCCGCGGCGACCTGCTCCAGCCGCCATCCCTCCTGGATCGTGACGGTCTGCTCCTGGCGCCGTCCCTGCTGCAATGCCTGCGCGACCTCGGGGATGGTCATTGTCTGGCGCAGGGTGAACTCGCCCGCCTCGATGCCGGCGTCCAGGTCATGGTATTGCGCGTAACGGCGGAACAACTCGGCGTCAGAGATCAACCCCGCCCGCTTCAGCCGGTCGGCGATCTCTGCCGCCGTCTCTCCCGGTTCGACGACGAAAGTGACTGGGGTATCATCGTCCCCGGCCGCTTGCTCCAGCGCAGTCGCGTTCGCCTCGAGATAGGCGCCAATGACAAGTTTGTCAGGTGATGACAGACCGCAGCCGCCCACTGCAATGACAATGGCCGTCAATGCCACAAAAAAAGCGATAATCCTGCCCGTGTTCCTCATTCGTTGCCGTCCTGTAATCCGCGTTCTTCCAGATAATTCTGCAAAATCACGGCCGCTGCTATCGCGTCCACCTCGTCCCTGGTGTGTGACCGCTGCTTCTTTTTGCGGGTACGGCGTAGAATTTCCTCCGCTGCGACTGTCGTGAACCGCTCGTCCCACGCCACGACAGGTACGGGCAGCGTCGCGGTCAGCGCCTCGGCATAGCGGGCCACCCGCCGCGCCTGTGGCCCCTCCGTCCCGTCCAGACTGAGCGGCCGGCCAACCACGACCAGCCCAACGTCATGTTCGGCCACGAGGGCGACGATCGCCGCATTGTCCTCCTCCCGCGAACCTCGCACCAACGTCTGTAGCGGGCGGGCAATAATGCCGGCGGGGTCGCTGATGGCGATGCCCACGCGCCGCTCTCCCATGTCCAACGCCAACACACGCACAGTTTCACCCCAAAGGGCCAGTCACGCTTCGGGCCCGTTCGATGCGGGCGCGTACCATGTCCACTACTGCCTGGTAGACCGCCTCCCGCTCCCCTGGCGAGAGGTCCAGAATGTCAAAGACTGCGGCGTCCAGGACGCGACGGTCGGTCTTTTTCACCTCCTCGAAGATGGACTCCACCGGCTGGCCGGCCAACGCATCAAAGGCGGTTCCCAACGCCTTCACCTGCTGCAAAGTCAATTTGCGTGGGTCGGGCAGCCACACCTGGGCGATGTCTATTCCTTCCGTCTTTAATGCCCCCTGACCCAGCGTAGTGCGGCCAATCAACTCGCGTACCAGGTTGGCTAATGTCGAGTTCAGCAACGCACACAAAGTCTTGGCACTGAACTGCTCTCCTTTTGGAAAAATCTCGAACAGATTGTGGTCTACCTGGAACGAGTGAGAATTGAAAGGTGACAGGTGACGTTGATAATGGATCATTCCCCAAAGAATAGAGCCTGGCTCCCGTTTGCCCAAGTCGTACCACCGCGCCCGCGAGGCGCAGGTACGTCGTTGATGATACCCCTGGCTCTCCCCGAATTCGATGTACTTGAGCACGTTGGTACCCGCCAGTTGCTCCTTGTCCTGGTGCACCAGCAACACTTTGAAGCGCACGTCCTCCGGCCGCACCAGGATAGGCCTGCACTCGCGGGGGGACTTGATCACCGGCTTGAGGTACTCGGGCTCAATCTCCCACCGGGCGACATCCTTCTCATCTAGGTAAAAGAACTTGTTGGCCCCCGTCGTAAAGCCCCGTCGCACGTCAGCGATCTCTGACAGCAGCACTAGTTTGTCCCTGTTCCGTTCCAGGATGTCCAAGTAGACGTCGGGGGCACGCAGGTACTTGCCCCACTTGGCCCCCTCGTAGCGGTCGGTCTCTGCGTTGCATCCCTCGACCCACAACTCGCGCTGGGGCAGCGGGTTGACGCGCAGATCATCGTCACGATAGCACCGGTGTTTGGTCATCACGTGCTCGATCAGTAGGTCAATCTGATGTAGCCGTTCGGCTTCCTCCTGCAGCCCGCCACTGACCGCTGGGATTAACTCTGCCAACTTGCGCCGCAGTTGCACGAAGCGCACCAGATTCCCTGCCCGCGTATCCGCGTCGCCGCACTTTTCCAGCACCACGATGCAGGTGTTGACATCGGCATCTGGGAACCAGCGCTCTATTTTGGATTCGATGATGACCACGATTTTGTAGTGCTTGAGGAAAAATTCCTGCAGACCCTTGCCATAGCCCACGTCCAGCCAAGAATTGGGAACGACGAAACCAAAGCGCCCGCCATCGCGCAGGAAGCCGGTGCCGTGAGTGAAAAAGTAGACATAGATACCGGCCCTCTTGCTGATGCAGGCGAAACGTTGGCCGTTCTGGTCACTCGTAGCCTGCTCAATGAGCCGCCGCTTGGATCCCTCGTCGCCGATCAGGTGCTCCATCCACTCCTGGCGGGTGTAAGGAGGATTGCCCACGACACAGTCAAAATGCGGCGGGTGCTCGACTTTTCTGGATTGTTGGCCATCGTCCATCAGGGGCACTGTGCGAGGTTCGGGCAGGGCAAAGCCAATAGCAGCAGGCCGCTGATCGAAAAAGTCGCCGTGAATAATGCGGGGATAGTTTTCCTCGCCCCCCAGGTCATTGATGTCCAGGTTGATGGTGGCCAGGCGGACGGCGGATTTGGCGATGTCCACTCCCCACAGGGTGGCCAATATCTCTTTGTGCGAGAGACGCGCATTCATAACACGCTTGTGGCAATAAGCCCGCTTCAAAAATATGCCTGCCCCGCAACTAGGGTCAAGGACAAAGTCATCCTTATCCCGCAGGCAGAATTTGAGAATGAGATCCACTATGTCGGCGCGGGTAAAGTACTGCCCCAACCTGCGCCGCTCGTCTGAAGGAATCAGCCCCTCTAAGATGCTGCTCAATCTCAATCTCGATCAGTTCACAAAAGTCGCGCACTGTGCTCCTAGAATGCCTGGCTCACCGCCTGACCCTGTGGCACAACCTGCACACTGATGCGCAGCGGAAGCAGTGGCAGCCGTTCCAGCCACTTTAACCACTCCGGCCACTGTGGCCAAATCACGATCTGTGGTTCCTCGGACAGTGGAAACTCTGCCAGCAGTTGCCCGCGGGCATCGTCCACGCGCTGTCCACGGACGAGGGCTACCGCCGCGCCGGTATCGAGCGCGGCAGCGGCTATGCCGCGAGCATTGACGAAAAAGGTGAACCAGCCAGGGCCAATGTCCTCCTCGGACACCTCGCCCAATTCAAAGTGGGCATCCACCAACACGTACCCCGGCGGCAGGCGACGGGAGAGAGTGGCATAAGCCACTGCCTCGGCGTCGTCCACATCCACCGCCAGTCCCCTCACGAGCAATCGCATGTTGAGCCCTACGGTGTCGCTCTGCTCGCTGATAAAGTGGGTGTATGCCTCCTTCGGAACTCCCACGATGAGCAATGACTGGCGGAACAGTACCTCGGTAGGTTCGAGCAAGTCACCCATTTCCACATAAGCTTGGTCGAGCAATTGTTGCATCAATTGCTCCCGCGCCCGGTCATAGTCGGCCTGGGTGACGACACGCACTTCGCTGGCCTCTGCGCCCGTGGTCGGCTGCGGGTTGATCACCCGCACGGCTGAGGCGGCCACACCCTCCACCTGGTTGATCCGAAAAGCGCCCACGTTGCCTATCCGCTCCTCCAGTGCCTCAATAGGCACACTTGCCTGTCCACCGGCGGGAACGGTGATGTCGGCAGTGGTGCGAAAGCGAATAGGGTAACTGCTGGAGGAAGTACGCACGACGGTATTGGCCGGTACGACGTAATCCTGCGCCAGCAGGTTGGTGAACAAAACCGCACCGGTGGCCTGACCGACGGCGACGTGCATCGTGCCGGTCGTTTCGACCTCGGCGTGGCCCTCGACCTCGACGCCGACACGTCGCGCTGGGATTACCCCCTCCACGGGGTAGGGGCGCGGTAACCGCGCCCCTACCATCTTGGCGTCGTGGTCTGCCGATACCGGCACGTAAGGGC
>CAYQTW010000016.1:0-14944 GCA_964420485.1 uncultured Anaerolineales bacterium | reverse complement strand
GGCGTCGTGGTCTGCCGATACCGGCACGTAAGGGTGCGGTAACCGCGCCCCTACCGTCTCGGCGTCGGGGTCCACCGACACCGGCACGATGGTGGTGAACTCTTTGCTGGCCGGCACCAGTGTCACCGTGCCGCTGGGAATGACGACGTAAGCACTGCCGGCGAGAATCAAAAGCACCAGCACAAAAATACCGGCGTGGATGCCCAGTTTGATCCAGTTGAACCACGGCGCGTGGGGGCGGACGGGTCGGGGCTGGAGGACGGGATTATCTTCCCACCAGTAATGAGGCGGTGGCTCCACTTGTTCTGGGGGGCGGCTTTTCCACACCGTGCTCTCCTGCGCATCCTCGGCGCTGGTAAATGCCGGGAATCCGCACCCGGAAGCAACATGGCGCCGTTCGGGGTCGGCAGAGACGATGGCGATCTCTAACTGCCGTCGCTCCGCCTCGCGCCGCAAGAGGCCGAAATCCAACTCGCGGGTGAGGAAGCGCATATCCCACGGCAGGACGAGGACGACGCGACCTCCGCCCAGCCAACTGAGTCGGTACTGGACGGAAGCCAGGTCATCCTGGGGTTCTAGTTCTACGACTGAGCAGGTTCCAAAACCCATAGAGACAATGAAGCAATAAGCCAATGAACAATGAACCAATGATTGCCCTTGTTCATTTAATCCGTTGTTGTCCTGTAATCCGTGTTTTTCTAGCCGAGCGCCAATTGCTCTTCCAACAAAGTAGAGACCTGACGCAGCGCCTCGTCGAGCCGGCTGGGGTCACGACCACCCGCCTGGGCCAGAGTGGGCTTGCCCCCCCCACCTCCCCCCACGATGCGGGCCATATCGCGCACCAGCCTGACCGCGTCCGCGCCACGCTCCACCAGGTCGGGGGTGACAGCGGCGACGAATGCAGGCCGTTCGCCCAGCACTGCCCCCAGTACGACGACGCCAGTGTCCAGCCGGTCGCGGAACCAGTCGGTCATCTCGCGCAATACCTCCATACTGGGCGCGGTCACCCGGGCGCTCAACAGCGGGACACCTGTCACGCGCTGCATCTGACTCAGCAATGACTCAAACTCGCGTTTCGCCAATTGCTCCTGGAGGCGCGCGATTTTCTTGCGGGCAGACTGTATCTCATCCAGCAGTCCCAGTGCTTTGCGGTCCACCTCATCGGGTGAGATGCCCAGGTAAGCGGCTGTACGTTGCAATATGCCCAATTGTTGCTCGATCAACTCTACCGCCCCTCGGCCGGTCACAGCCTCAATACGGCGCACCCCCGCTCCCACTCCCTCCTCGGAGACGATGTGGAACAGGCCCAGTTCGCCCGTTTCGTTCACGTGAGTGCCGCCGCACAATTCCTGGCTAAAAGGCTCGCCCGGCCACCCGATGCGCACGACGCGCACATTGTCACCATACTTTTCGCCAAAGAGCGCGATGACGCCCTCACTCACAGCCTGACGATACCTCTCCTCGGCGATCTCTACTGGATAATTGGCCAGGACGGCGTCGTTAACGGAACGGGTCACCGTGTCCAACTCGTCCTGGGTCAGCATGGCCGGATGGGTAAAGTCAAAGCGCAGCCGCTCAGGTGTGACCGACGACCCGGCCTGCTGGACGTGCTCGCCCAGGACGTAGCGCAACTCGCTGTGCAAAAGGTGGGTGGCAGTGTGATTGCGGGCAATGTCCATCCGCCGCTCGTAATCCACGATAGCCCAGGCAGCGTCGCCAGGCCGTGGCCGGCCCAACGTGACCCTGCCCACGTGGACGATCAGGCCGGGGATCATCCGGCGTGCTTCTTGCACCTCAATTTCCCAGATCGGCTCGTCTTCCCCCGGCGGATAGGCAGCGATAAAGCCGGTGTCGCAGGCTTGGCCGCCAGATTCGACGTAAAAGCAGGTCAGCGGCAGCACCACCTCGACCTGTTCCCCTTCTTTGGCCGCCTTGACCATCTCTCCATCGCGCAGGATCGCCGTAACCGTGGTTTCCACTTCGGTGGTCGAATAGGGGTCGTGTTCGACACCGCTCTCGTCCAGGAGGCCCTGTTTTTGCAGGTGTGCCAGCACTTTTTGGTAGCGCGTCAGTGTCTCCTCGTCAGGGGCCTCGAATGTCTCTGCCTGCCGGGCACGCCGGCGCTGCTCCTCGAGCGCGGCCTGATAACCGGTCTCGTCAACGCTCAGTCCTTGCTCTGTGACCACGTCGCGTGTGATCTCTAGCGGCAGGCCAAAGGTGTCGTAGAGCCGAAAGGCCACGTCGCCCGGCAAGATTTTCTCACCTTTTGTCTCCAATTCGGCCAGCACCTCGTCCAGCCGCGCCAGGCCCAGGTCGAGCGTGCGCATAAAACGTTCCTCCTCCTGGGTGATGGTGGTGAGGATGAACTGACGCCGGCTCGCAAGTTCGGGAAAGTGAGGCCCCATTGTCTCGATCACGACCTGGGCGACATCGGCCAGGAAGGGCTGGGTAAAGCCCAGTTTGCGCCCAAAGCGGGCCGCGCGGCGCAGGATCATGCGCAGTACATAGTTGCGCCCCTCGTTGCCCGGCAGAACGCCGTCGCCGACGAGGAAGGTGACTGCCCGCCCGTGGTCAGCGATGACACGGTAGGCGACGATGTTTTCCTCCATCTGGGCGTCGGTGTGGCCCATCATCTCTTGCACGCGATTGATGATGGGCACGAACAGATCGGTATCATAGTTGGAAGCCGCATCCTGCAACACGGCGACCAGCCGCTCAAAGCCCAAACCGGTGTCCACGTGTTTTGCCGGCAGCGGGTGCAGAGTCCCGGCGGCGTCTTTGTTGTACTGGATGAAAACCAGGTTCCACAGTTCAAAGAATCTCCCGCAGTCGCCGTTGACCTGGCAGACGTGACCGGGCACACCTTGCTTGTCGCAGAACTCGGGGCCACGGTCGAAGTGTATCTCGCTGCACGGCCCGCACGGGCCGGTGTCGGCCATCTCCCAGAAATTGTCCTTGCGACCAAAGTACATGATGTGATCGGGAAGGATCTCGGTTTCCGAGCGCCAATAATCGGCAGCCTCCTCGTCGGTCTCCAATTCGCCGTACTCGTCCTTAAAGACGGTGGCCCACAGTTGCTCCTTGGGCAGTCCCCACACCTCGGTCAAGAGTTCCCAGGCCCAGGCAATGGCCTCTTTTTTGTAATAGTCGCCAAAGGACCAGTTGCCCAGCATTTCGAAAAAGGTGTGATGGTAGCCATCGCGCCCCACGTCTTCCAGGTCATTGTGCTTGCCGGAGACGCGCATACATTTTTGCGTGTCGGTGGCGCGGGCGTAGGGCCGGGTGCCCAGTTCCAGGAACACATCCTTGAACTGGTTCATCCCGGCGTTGGTAAAGAGCAGCGTGGGATCATCCACCGGCGCCAGGCTGGCGCTGGGCACGATGGTGTGGTCTCGAGCGGCGAAAAAGTCGAGAAAACTTTTCCGTATTTCGGCACTGGTCATTTTTTTCATAGGCACTCCTCCATATTGGGCGGTATTGTAACTGGAAGGGGGAAAACTGTCAACTGGCGATGGGAACAAGAAGTAGGATGCAGATGAACACGCATTTCACGGATTCCTATTTCTTCTCTATCCGTGTCCTAAAAAGATTCTTGTATTGACACAAACCCTGTGCGGTAATTCTATAACCGGGTGGCGCAGTTCCGTTCGACTTGGCTTAAAGTGTGTCTCTTACGTGGCTTGCCTCACCAGCCGGGCTGCAGCACTGCGCAGAACAAAGATGGCTGCCACGCCCGTCAGCGCCGTCACGACGCCGGCCGCCACAAAGATGGTCTGTACCCCTATCAAGGAGCCAAGCAGGGCTGCGCACCCCTCGGCCATGGCGGTGGATGCGACGACGAGCAGGTTGACCGCCGACTGCACGCGCCCCCGCACCTCGTCGGGCGCGAGCGCCTGTGAGATCGTATCCAGCGCCCCACGGGCCATCACGACGCATAGGCCAATAACAGCGATGCTGACCAACACAACGACATAGTTTGGCGCAAAGGCAAAGGCGACGATGGCTATTCCCGCCAGAACCAGCATCCCGCCTACGAGGGTGCTCGTCGAAAGTCGCCGTGAGAGCCGGTTGACCATCAGTCCGCCCATCACCGAGCCCAGGCCCAGCATGCTCATCGCTAACCCGTATTCCAGGCCGCCGGCCCCCACCTGCGCCTTCAGGTGAGGGATCGCCAGTAGCACGATGGCCCCAATCCCCAACGTGGCGATGGCTGTGATGATCAACACTTGTCTCAAGGCCCGGTTATAGCGGATGAAATCTAGCCCGACCTTTATGTCCTCCCAGACGCCGTTCTTTGCGGTTGAACGTGATTGCTCGGACGCCGTTTGGGGGATGTTCATCACAGCGATAAATATGGCGGAGGTGAGAAACGACGCGCTTTCAAAGATGATGGCCAATGGGGCCCACAAATCAACCGCTGCACCGGCGATGACCGGCCCCACGATCAGGGCGATGATGTAACTGCCCTGGATCAGGCCATTGGCCGCCAGGAGCAGGCTCGCCGGCACGATGTTGGGAATGACTGCGTTGCGTGCCGGATAGAAGAACACTCCCATCAAAGCCAGTCCTGCCGCAGATAGATAGAGGATCCACAGTTGTTGGGCGCTGTTGACAAGGATAATGGAGAGGACGATCAGTGCGCGCGACACGTCGGAACCGATCATTACTATCTTGCGGTTCCAACGGTCGGCCATCACTCCGCCCACCAGCCCAAAGGCGAGTTGCGGGAGGGCCATCGCGATGGCGGGGATGAGCAACGCCAGCGGCGACTGGGACAGGTTGGCGATTAGCGTGATTGCGGCGATCAACAGGCACTGGTCGCCGACCTGGGAGAGCAACTGTCCGATCCACAGCAGTCTAAAGTCGTGGTTGTGGAACAGTTCACGGACTGCCCGCTGCTGGTCGGGCGGGCGCGAGGAGAGGCCCGACATGCCCTACAGTTCCTTCTCGTAGACGCGGTAGGTGCGGTACACGTGCGCTCCCAGCATTTCGGCTGTGCGGCGCATCATTGTATTGTTTTCCAGTATCCATGAGATTTCGGCCCGGCGGTAGCGGGGTAGGGCGGCCTGGGCCGTCTTCACCAGTAGCATAGCCTCCACGCCCCGACCCCGGTGGGCTTCCAGGACGCCGCCGGCAAAGCCGCGCATGGTATCCACGCAGCGGCGCACCTTCCAGTGCCAGAGGAGTTTGGCCATTGTCCACCACTCTGGCACGCCGGGCCGAGGGTAGGCCCGGATCAGGGCCTGGTTCAGGTCGGGGAGGGGCAGCATCGCGCCGATAGGCTCGCCGTCCTTTTCAGCGAACCAAGTGATGGCGGGGTCGAGTATCTGCTTCAGCCCGGCGGCAGTGTGATCAATCTCGGCGTCGGTCAGGGGCACGAAACCCCAGTTCTTTTCCCAGGCCGAGTTGTAGACGTGCTTGAAGCGATTTATCTCGTCGTCAAAGTGACGCATATCTATCGGGCGCATGGTAAAGTCTCCCCGCTGCTCGACCTTCTTGGCCACGCGGAGCAGTTTGGGGGGCAGGCCCTCCCCGTGCTGCCCGAGGGGGACCAGGTCCAGCATGTAGGCTAAAAGGTCCATCGCCTTGTGGAATCTTGCGCCTTCGATAAAGTCCACATAGTAGCGCGGGTTATAGGTCATCTCGATCACTGGTGGGCCGTCCCAGCCGTCCACCAGCAGGCCACATTCTTCGTTGGTGGAATAGTTCATCGGCCCCCGGATGGCGGTCAGGCCGCGCTCCCGCGCCCAGTCGCAAGCAGTCTCTAGCAGCGCCTCGGCTGCCTCCCGGTCCGGCAACACCTCAAAGAAGCCAAAGAAACCCACGCGCTCGTCCTGGAACTCGTTGTACCGGTTGTTCAGGATGGCGGCGATGGTGCCCACGGGCTTGCCGCCACGATGGGCCATGAAGAATTCTACCTCCGAGTGCTGGTGGAAAGGGTGGCGGTCTTTGTCGAGGAATTCCACCCGTTCAGAGATGAGCGGCGGCACCCAGTAGGGATCGTCGTGGTAGACTTGCCATTGAAAGTGGATAAAGTCTAATCGTTCTTGAGATGTACGTGCCGGTTGAATTGTCAATTTATTGTTTGTCATGTTCTCCGTCACTTTCGCTACAGGGGATAATCAGATAAATATTTTACGAATGGCAATGCTGCCTTCACAGCATCGTAGAGCACCTTATCTGCTGTCCAGAACTCGCAGCCGCGCAATTCGGCCAGGGCAGTGTAAATTGAGTGTATCTGCTCAATAAAGTGGGGCAATGTAGCCGAGGTTTCCATACCTCGCGGGCATAACGCGCTATGGAAAGCGCGGCTACGTTAAAAGTGCCCCAGAATATTGAGATGATACGAGAAAACGTTCTGCGCCTCTGATATGCCTATCGTTCCCTCAGTTATTCCTGCCTCCTTTGGCTATAATGTACATTAGCGCCATTATAGCACCACCAGCGCAAAATCACAATTCAACCATCATACCATCGTATGCCAGCGTGAACCGGTCATCAGGCAACATGGATAGAACCTCCTCCGAAGTGCGCCGGTGGTGGCCGATGTGGGTAAAGATGACCCACCGGGCGCCGGCCTGCCTGGCCCATTGGGCTCCCTCGACGATGGGCAGATGGCGGCCCTGGCCTTCCTCCAGCAGCGGCGTGTAGCGGGACTCCATGTGCTCGCGGGTGAGAAAGGAGCCGTCGAGTATTGCCAGGTCCAGGGGGCGCACCAGGGCCGGGTCGGTATGGTGAAAGTCAGAGGCATAAAAGACACGCGCGCCCTTTTGCTCGATCAATAGACCGGCAGTGGTGAATGGCTGTGTGTGGTGCGTGTCCAGAGGGGTCACGCAAAGGCCATCGGTGAGGTAGAGTGGCTCATTCAGATACATTTCGCGCCGGGCGAAAGGCCGCCGGTCGTACTGGCTGATCTCGGCGGCGATGAGATGGCGGAAGGCACTCTCAATGCGATCCCATCCGTCGGCAAAGGCGTAGACCGGGAGAATGGGGAGGCTAGAGATGCGGCGGAGCGCCGCCAGGTCGTCCAGCCCCAGGTAGTGATCGGCATGGGGGTGGGTGATGATGATGTGGTCAATATGGGCCAGGTGTTCGTAGGGCAGAGTGCCCAGTTGGGCGTAAATGTCCGGGCCAGTGTCCACCAGCAGCGTGCCGTTGACCAGGATGGCAGAGCGGGTGCGCCGGGCGCGGGGGTCTGTCTGGACGGCGGTGCACTGAGGGCAGGTGCAGCCCCAGCGGGGAATGGGGCGGGCGGCGGAGGTACCGAGGAAGCAGATGGTGAGTACGCTCATTGCTTATCTGACCACGGTACGGTGGGGGTCTACAAAGCCGGGTGTAAACACAACTTTTACTCAGTCATCCCCATCCGTCCACTTTATGTGCAGACCTGCTTTGACTGTTTCGCCAACAGAGGTCACCGACACTGTCCCCACAATAACAGAAGCACAGTCCTTGACGCTGACCTCAAAGGTCATAGGGCCGGACATTGGCCCGCCTTTGATCTCTCCCTCCCAGCCATACACATACACACAATCTCCTCCATGCCCTTCAACAAAGATCGTAGCCGTCCAACCGTGTTCGGTACGAACCTTGCTCACATCCCAGCTATTGAGCCCAAGTGGGCCGCCTGCGCACTCGGTAGATGGAGTTGGAGCGAGTGGGGACGTGGGCGATGTAAGCGTCAACGTGGAAAGAGGAGTAACTCTGGGCAGGCCACGAAATTCACGGTCGGTCTTTAGATCTACAGTCTGGATCCAGCCGGTTGACGCTCCATCCACAGTGCGAACGTACACCCATTTCGAAAAGCTCGGATCATACCCGATGAACTCTAGAACTGTCCCGGCAGGCAGGGTTTGACTCGGGCGCCACCAGACGTCGGCTAACGGGTGCAGGCCAGCGCCGTCGGCTGAAACGACAGCAGTGATTGTGGTTGTCGGTTTGGGAGCGTCCGTCGGAGCTGAGGACTGAGTCGGTGCGGCACTGGGAGTTGGAGACTGGTTCGGCGCGGGTTTAGGAGTTGTGGTAGAAATAGGTGTAGGTGTAGGTGTAGATGTAGGTGTAGGTGTAGATGTAGGTGTAGATGTAGGGGCAATCGTAAAAGTAGTCGTTGGTGCCTGCGCTTCTATATTGGCCCTTTCGTAGCCAGCAGGTGGGAGGGAAAAGGCAATCTGCTTTGCAGGGGATACAAGGGGGGAGCCGTCTTCTGCGACCAGCCACACGTTCACCCGACACTCGACGCCCCGCTCGTCCACGTAGGTGATAGCAGTGGCGTGGGGAGAGGTACCAGCTGGAATGGCGGGGATGTCGGCCTGAATCCAGGGCCGTTCAGTGTAGCGAGCCAGTGGGCGTTGGGGGCCGAGCACGGTTATCGTTTGGGGGCCAGGTGCTCCCTCGGCGGCGACGATGGCGACCCACTCGCCATCGGCAGGCAATCCATATCGCATGGCGATGGCGCGAGTGTAATGATCCAGCACACTGGCAGCATAGCGGCGCGTACTGCCCCGGTGAATCCGTTCCCACGAGCCGTTATAGGCAGCCAGCGCATAATACAGATCGCCATTCCCATCGCCGATGATTTGGGCGAGAGTGCGCGTGCCCCAGAATACGTTCGTCCACGGATTCTTCAGTTCCTCGGCGCTGGGCCGCCAGGGGAACGGCATCACCATCATCAGCCCGACGGCCCCGGCTGGGCCACGCTCCCACGCTCGGCCCATAGATTCCTTCCAGATCACTGCAGCAATGAGGTCTGGATCCATGTTTCGTTGACTGGCGTAGCGGAGGATGATGGAATCCCAGCGGGTGATCGCAGAGTCCCAATAGGGAGAGAAGGTAGGTTCGTCAGGAGGACTCTCGCTCTGTGCGAGAGCAGAGTAGGGAACCGTAAAAACTGTTGTCGCCGCCAAAAGGGCAACGGCGAGTATCAGTCGCCAGAGTCGCATTGGGATACGATTACTCCTCCACCCCCACTGTGGGATGTGGGGGAATTACCGTTACTATAGCGGAAAGTGGACGATTTGTCAAGCCCGCGTATTCACTCACGTCACAAATAACCGTGGGCCTGATACCAGGCGTAGGCCCGCTCCACGGCGGTATGGAATGATGTGCCCGGCAGTTCCAGTTCCTGCCGGGCCTTGCGACAGTCGCAATAGATCTCGGCCTTGCTCAAGCGTGCTTGCTCGCCGCTAAAGAGCGGTGTGCCGGGCCAGACGATGTTGAAACCATCGGTCAGGAGCGCGACGGCGCTCATCAGAGAGCGCGGCAGGGTGAGCAGCGGGCTGCGGCCTCCCACCACCTGGGCCACGATTTCCATCGTTGCCCGGTGGCTGACGTTTTCGCCGCCCAGGATGTACCGCTCGCCGGTGCGCCCTCGTTCTGCCGCCAGGACGTGGCCCAGTCCAACCGTCTCGGCGTCCACCCAATTCAGCCCGCCGGGGGGCGCGAACCAGGAAAGCCCACGCTGCACCTCGCGGAGTAAACTCCCGCCGATGAAATGCACGTCGCGGGCGCCGATGACGCCGGTGGGGTTGACGATGACAGCATCCAGCCCGTGCCTGACCGCCTCCTGCACGGATTGCTCGGCCAGGTGCTTGGAGTGGCCGTAGGAGAAGCGACGCGGTGGAAGGTTAAAGGCGGCCGATTCGTCGAGCAGGTGGCCCGGTGGAGGCACGCCCAGCGCCCCAATGGAACTGGTGTAGACCAGCCGCTCGACGCCGGCCTCCAGCGCGGCCGCCAGCACGTTGCGCGTGCCTGTGACGTTGACCTGGTAGATGCGTTCGGCCGGGGTGCGCCAATAGTCGGAGACGGCGGCGATGTGGAAGACGAGCGCGCAGCCACGCATAGCCGTGACCAGCGATGGCGGATCTAGAATATCCCCGATGACCAGTTCAGGCTCAAGGCCATCCAGCGCCTTGAGCGTGGAGGTGGTGCGGCGCATCGCCCGCACATCGTAGCCCCGCGCTAGTAGCGCCGCCACGACGTTCGCGCCGACGCAGCCGGTGGCTCCGGTGACGAGGGCCTCGAGTGGCATGGTGGTCTCCTTCCTTTCGAATGATTTGCGTGCAGTATACCACCGGCCTCGTGCCTGTCAATCGCACGCATCCCTACTCCGAAAATAACTCTCTCTGCTGCTTGCCTTTGAGCATAGGCGTTTTCGTCCTTGGGGATGTTTCGTAGAAGCATGGTGTCTGCTCCAAGTTGTCTGTGGAAATGAAGTGTAGTATAATTGCTTATAGAGATAGAGGTGAGACGATGAAACTGGAAGACTATTTTGACTTTCTCGCGCCTAACGACATTCGCCTGAAAGGACATCGAATTGGTATCGAGACTATCCTCTTTGATTACCTGGAGCAGGGGTTAAGCGCCGAGGAAATCGCTCTACGTTACTCGACCCTGTCACTGGAACAAATCCACGCTGCTCTGGCCTACTACTGGCGTCATCGAACAGAGATAGACGTCTACTTGCAGGCCGCCAGAGAACACGAAGAGCGTATGATTCGGGAACAGGAACGCCACCCATCACCGGCAGTCAAGCGCCTGTACCATCTCATCCAGCAGCGCCACGGGGCCGCCACACTATGAGCCAGCCCTGCTTTCTGCTGGACGAGAATATGGCTCACCGTACCATTCGCAAGTTATTGCTCCAGCGCGAACCGGGGATACGTATCCTGGCCGTGGGCCAGTCAGGTGCGCCTCTCATAGGCGCACCTGACCCTGCTCTGTTGGTCTGGATTGAGGAACAGGATTGTCTGCTGGTGACCAGGAACCGTGCGAGTATGCCGGTGCACTTGCGAGATCACTTGGCCGCTGGGCGGCATGTCCCCGGCATTTTCATCGTACCGCAGCGTATGATGCCCTGGCAAGTCAGCGATCAGTTGTATTTGATCTGGGGCGCCAGCCTACCGGACGAGTACCAGGATCAGATCGTGTACCTGCCCTTGCGCTGAGAGAGTAGCGCAATCCGTGTACACCAACGGGGCGGCCTCAATCGAGGTCGCCCCGTTTCGCTGCCGGGCAATTGTTTACCGTGGTCAAGGTGCAACGGATGGAAAGCGGATAAACGGATAAAACTGGGCGGCCAATCAGTCTCGATCATTGTTCTTATGGGAAGGCGCCCATCCATCCGCTTATCCGTTACCTATCCGCTGCACCAAGCACAACCCGGTAAACGCATACGACGCCGAGTTTGTGACTCTGCGTCCTGGGGCGGCAGGTCACAGACTCGCTGCAGGCGGAAGTATGAGCCGACTTTTCATCAGGATTTCTTTTCAGCCTCGCCTCCTTTCATCTCACTTCTCCCCCTTCCCCGGCTTCTCTCAATGGGGAGAGGGAACGGGACAAGGAGTTATGCGCGACGCAGGTTGCTCTCCCCGCCAGAGGGAAAGCGAAGATACGTCTCGGTGGCCGTCGCCAAGTCAGAGTAGACGCCCCGGTAGGCCGGAGGCAGCAACGCCGCCATTTGGTACATGATCTCGTCGGTCATCTGCTGGCGCACATGGCGGTTTACCTTGACCCCACCGGCATCCAGATAAAAGGGCTGGCCTACGACGATGTGAAAGTCGGTGCGGCGCAAACGAGACAGATTGCTCCAAAAGAGTTCTCCCCCGTGATGGACTGTGGGCAGCACTGGCGTGCCGCTGCGCAGTGCCAGGAATGCGGTACCGGGGCAGCCTGGCTGCAATCGTCCGTCGCCGCTGCGGGTGCCCTCCGGAGCCACGGCCAGAATTTGGCCCTCTTCCAGTGCCGCCAGCGCCTGACGGAAAGCGGTCATATCGGCCTCGCCACGCCGTACCGGGATACCTCCCCAGAGGCTGAACAGCAGCGGCCCGAAAAAGGGATGCTCCAGGTTCTCGGCCTTTACGAATCCGGTCACCGGGCGCGGGTGTAGGTGAGTATAGAAAATGGGCGCTTCTAAAAAGTTGACGTGGTTGACGGCGAGGATGAGTGGCCCTTGTTTGGGCACCTGCGTCAATTGCGCATCGTCTATCCGGCAGAGGAGGCGCGTCAAGCGTTTGATTGACGATGTCACCACCCGGTAGGCGAGTGTCATTCGAGACCCTCCGGTGACAGGCAGATGATCTCAATCTGGCTCGGCAGCAGTTCCAACTCTAGCCGTTGCCCCTCGGTGCACAGCGTCTCCCCGTCGGCGTGGGCGGGTAGTACCCCCTCGACGGCGGTGACGATGACCTTTTGTGCTTGCCCCATCGTGACCGGCTCCCGGGTGACTTGCGTGCCGCGCATAAAGTGGGGGATGAGGCCAAATATGCGAGCGCGGCTCACCTCACGGGCGATGCACAGGTCGAACAGGCCATCGTTGGGCTGACCTTGCGGGGCCATAAAGAAACCGCCGCCCATGCGCTGTCCGTTCATGATCGAGATCATCAGTGAGGGTTGGGTGATCGTCTGCCCGTCGTACTCGATTTTGGTGAGCGGGGCCTTGTAGTACAAAAAGACGGTCTTGAGCACGGCGACGATGTAGGATGGGAAACCGGTCAGATGGGTCATTTTGACCGCCTCGAAGCCAACGACGGCGTCAAAGCCGATGCCGACCCCGTTGCCAAAATAGCGGCCTTGCGGATAGAGGCCGCCGATGACTCGGCCAACGTCAACCGTGCGCCGGTGATCCTGGGCCAGCGCCCGGCAGCCCCCTTCCAGATCGGCGGGGATACCCATGCCGTAGGCAAAGTCGTTGCCCCGGCCAACACACAGGATACCCATCGCGCACCCCTCTCGCCGACTCGCTGACTCGCCGACTCGCTTAGCCCGCATCAAGCCGTTGAGCACCTCGTTGGCGGTGCCGTCGCCGCCCACCGCGACTACGACGTCGTACTCCGCAGCGACGGCCTCCTGGGCCAACTCGGCCCCGTGCCAGGGGCGCTCGGTGCGCACCAGGTCAAAGTCCAGGTCATACTCGTTCAGTATACGCTTGACGTGGGGGATGGATTGCTCGCCGGCGCCCCGGCCGGCAGTCGGGTTGACGATGATTTTGTATTTGGGCATCAGATGTAGAACCCTTCTGGGTCAATTTCCTCTCGTAGTAAGCGCAGTTCCTCAGTTGTTGGCGGCTCGTTCTGGCTCACCTCGTCGGGGATAATCAACTTGAAGCCGGTGTTCTCGATCACCTGCTCAATCGTCACACCCGGGTTAGTCGCCAGCAACTTTATCCGTTTCGTCTCCTCATCGAAGCCCATTAGCGCCAGCGTGCTCACTACTCGATAGGGGCCGCTGCCGGGGGGGAGGCCGGCTTCTTCACGCGCGCCAGGACCGGTCAGGTAGCCGGGCGTGGTGATAAAATCCACCTGCGGCACAAAGCGGCGCTTGTCATGGCGCATGATGATAATGTTGCGCCAGCAGAGGGATCCCACGTCGTTGGCCCCGCCGGAGCCGGGGAGACGCACCTTCGGCGGGTGGTGCTGGGGGCCGATGATGGTCGAGTTCAGGTTGCCATAAGGGTCAATCTGCGCACCGCCGAGGAAGCCAAAATCAACAAAGCCGCGCGTGGCGGTCTCCATGATGTCGCAGATGCCGGAGGCGGCCACGCCCCGGTAAAAGGTGCGGCTCTCCCCGACGGCCCGGGGCAGTTTCACCAACTGGGCCCCCGTCCCTCCGAACTCGAAGATGGGGACGATGTTGGGCGCGTGCATCTTTTGCGCCAAACTCGCGGCCAGCATAGGGATGCCGGTGCCGATGAAGGCGGTGATACCATCAGGCATTTGCCGCGCCGCGATGCAGATCAAGAGTTCCGTGGGATTGTATTCGGTCTCGCTCATCGCCGTCCCTCCTCCTCGGCCCGCAAAATCTCCAGCCGCTCTTGGCCTACTACTTCCAGATACTCCTGGTGGTTCGCCACGCCGTAGATGTACTTGTCCAGATACACCTGCGTCCCCTCCTCCGTCATGGAAGCCTCGACCCACTCCCGCAGTTGGTTCTCGTCCCGCGCGTAGCAGTAGACCATCTCGCCGGGGTGGGAGCCGAAGGGGGCGTGAACAACCCCATCTACCAGGTAGTAGGGGATGATGGTGCGGTCGGGATAGCGCCGAATCTCTTCGGTGTCCACGATTTCCTCGGCGCTGATGATGAGTCGCTTGCTGGCCCGCGACATCTCGAAGGCAAAGCCGGAGATGCCGTCAATCTGACCGTTGCCGTATTTGTCGGCGCGGTGGACGTGGATCAATCCCACGTCGAGGATCAGCGCCGGGATCAGGCAGACTTTCATGCCGGTGAAGGGGCACTCGACCACTTTGGCGGCGCTGTATTTGAGGGTGTCGGTGCCCAGCATCGCCCGCACAGGGATGAAGGGCACGCCCATCGCGGCAGCCTTGAAGCGCCAGGTGATGCCGCCGTTGGACCATTCGACAACCTTTTCGACCTGCCCGCTTTCGACCGCCCGCCGCAGGGCACGCGAAGTGCCGTAGACCTCCAGGCCGATGTAGGTGATGTCCAGTGTCTTGACCAGCCCGGCGCCCAGCCAGAGGTCCAGTTCGGTCACGCCCTGGCCGGCTACCCGCAGGTCTTTTTTACCCTGGCGCACGACCTCCCGCACGAGGCTCATGGGGCAGCGCACGGTGCCATACAGTTCAGTGCCGATGTAGCAGCCGTCGTAGACGAAGCGGGAGATGGCCTCCGCGTCTGTCATTACCTTGTCCACCAGCGCCCGCGACTTTTTCTCCCGGTTCCATTCGCGGAAGCCGTCCAGGTCGGGGGGCTGGATCAGTTCTCCGATTCCAGATTCTATGATGTGCAAGGCGACACCTCCTTTTGTGAGGGAAACCAGGTTTTTTCCGAAAAACCTGGTTTCTTCTATGGTCTTTCCTTCAGCGCCTTCTTGGCCGCGTGAGCATAGATTGAAGTAGGCAGTGCGTCAATCGCCTCGTTAAAGTGGCGGCTCGCTTCGGCCTCGCGGCCAGTGCGACGGCGGGCCAGCCCCAGGTTGGGTCGCATGTTCTCG
>CAYQTW010000015.1:11044-19005 GCA_964420485.1 uncultured Anaerolineales bacterium | reverse complement strand
TCCTGAAGGAGATTATTTCACATGAACACAGGTAAAACCATTGGATTGGTCCTCGTGACAGTAGGAATCGTGATTGGAGTGGTGGGGGCGCTCATCGTCATTGCCACTTACCTGGGCGGCCAGACTCAAACGCTGGGTGGGGTGACGTTGGGGATTGCCTGCTCCGTCGTGTTGGCCGTGCCCATCGTCGGCGCGGGCGTTTTTATGTTCATCAAGGGCCGGCGCGAGGCCGCCGAGTTCGCCGAGGTCGAGAAGGAACGCCAACTGCTGGGCATGGTGCAGGCCCAGGGCCAGGTGCAGATTTCCGATGTGGCGCTGGAACTGGACACCAGCCGCGACCAGGTCAAAACGTGGGTCTACGACCTGGTGCACAAGGGGCTCTTTGCCGGTTACATCAACTGGGACGATGGCACGCTCTACTCCCGCGACGCGGCCCAACTGCGCGGCGACAAGTGCCCCAGTTGCGGCGGCGAATTGGAACTGGCTGGCAAAGGGGTGGTCCAGTGCCCCTTCTGCGGGGCGGAGATATTCCTGACAGGCTAGGAGGTGAAACCGAACACAAGGAATTTGCGTAATGTGTGTAGGTATTGAGACTGACCAGGAGACTCAATATATCCAATTTTGCTCGGCCTAGATCGCCAGATCCAGGCCAACAGCGGGGATGGTTCGACTATGCTCACCACAGGTTTGGCAGTCCCCTCGGAGCAACTCGAGATCCACTGAGACTGGTCAACAAGAGTAAAGGAGGAATACAAAATGGTAGACATCTTGGAAAAAGTAACGGGTAACCGCACGGCGCTGGAGAAACTGACCGACATTATCCCCGGCTGGAGCGGGTATCAGAAGCGCCAGACCAGTCGCAAGGCCGACCAACTCTTGCGCCAGACGCTGGCCGAAAAGTTGGCCGGTCAGCGCCGGCGGCTCGACGTGGCACAGAAGGAGATGATCAGTCACGGCAAGATGGATCTGTTGGACGACGTCGGCAGCGCCGTGACGCAACTACAGACCTTTATTGACCGCGTCCGCTTTGCCAGTTACGGCTACTCTGGATTGTTCGACGCGGCCAAGGTCAACGAGGCCGAACTGGAGCAGATGTACAACTTTGACGCGGCGCTGTTCGAGTACGTGGAGCGGCTGGACGCGGCTAACGACCGGCTGCGGGAGGCCGTTTCCATTGGCGAGGGGCTGGTCGAGACGATCCGCATCGTCCAGGATATTTGCCGCGAGGCGAACAGCACGTTCGACCAGCGCGAGCACTTGATCCTGGGAAGTGTGTAGAAAAGAAACCGCGGGTTTTTTCCGAAAAACCTGGTTTCTGAACACCCGAAACAAATTAAGGAGGTAAAACACGATGGCACGAATTTTCGATATTGTAGAGTTTATGGACGAGTCTGGCACCGAGATGGTGCATCGTATCCCCCCACGAGGGTCAGGCGACTTTCGCGTTGGCTCACAGGTGATCGTGCGCGATAGCCAGGCGGCGGTCTTTTTCCGCGACGGGCGGGCGCTGGACACCTTTGGCCCAGGCCCTCACACGATCATGACCGCCAACATCCCGTTGTTGGTGGACCTGATCGGCAAGGCGTTCTCGGATGAAACCCCCTTCAAGGCCGAGGTCTACTTTGTCAGCCAGCGCGAATTCACGGACCTAAAGTGGGGCACTCCGACGCCCATCACGATCAAGGATCCGCTTCTGGGGATGGCTCGTGTGCAGGCGCGTGGCTCCTACGCCTTGCAGATCGCGGAGCCACAACTCTTTGTCAACAAGATCGTCGGCACGCGGGGCATCTACCGCACATCCGAAATTCAGGGTTTCCTCCGCTCCATGATTTTGACCAAACTGACCGATCTGGTAGGCGAGATGGGCAAGTCGGTCATCGAATTGTCCGGGATGGCGGAGGAACTGACGATGGGGGTGCGGGCCAAGGCGGCCGAAGAATTCGCCTCCCGTGGGATCACCCTGACATCGGTCTACGTCGAGTACCTCGGGCCGACCGAGGAGACGGCCAAGGCGATTGACGAGCGGGCTTCGATGGGCGCACTGGGCGACATGAACACCTATATGCAGTTCCAGGCGGCGCGGGCCATGCGCGACGCGGCTCAGCAAGAGGGCGGCGGCGGCATAGCCGGTGCGGGCGTGGGCCTGGGTGCGGGCATGGGCCTGGGCGCGGCGATGGCGCAGATGATGACGCAGGCGACGCAGCAGCCGGCCGCACAACCTGCTCCCGCAGCCCCGGCGGCTCCCGATACTCCCAGGACGGCCGCGGACATCCAGGCCACACTGGACAACCTGGACATGCGACTGGCCGCGGGAGAGATCAGCGAAAAGGTCTATGAAAAACTGTACGCCAAGTGGGAGGCCCGGCTAAAGGCGTTGGGTGGGTAGCCGTCATTCGATAGCGGGCGTGGAGTAAATCAAAAGCGCTGGGGGCAGGTGTTCTGTCTGCCCCCAGTGTTTTGTTCGGGAGGTGAGATATGGACATTATGGCGTTCCAGCGCGGTGATGTTGTCTTGATCCCTTTTCCCTACACAGATCTCTCGTCCAAAACGCGGCCCGGTGTGATCGTGAGCAGCGCGGTTTACCATGCAGCCCGATCGGAACTCTTGTGCGCTCGTTACTGCCTGCTCCCCCGGCGGCGTCTTTGTAACCTGACAGGGCCATCTTCTTAACTCGTCCGAGGTCTTCCCACTCTGCCCCAAGGAAGAACGGTCTGCGTAGTCGTCGTCACCACCGCGTGGTCGGCCCACGTGTTCTCAGATTAATCAGCCCCCAGTGCCTCGACTATCTGGCGATGCACATCGGCCGGTAGTGGCTTACGCTTCCCCGGCCCCCGCAGCCAGGCCTTTACCTTTTTGCCGTAGAAAGCCGGTACGGGCGAGTCGGTGGCATCCAGCGTGACGTCGGGGTTGACAAAGACGATGGCCGCCCGCACGTCTACCTCGACGTCGGGCAGTTGTTTGGCCAGGTAGCGTTCCAGTTTGTGTGACTGGCGCTCGGCCTCATAGTCGGGGGCTCCCACCGCCTCCTGGCCTGCGAACTGCCGGAAGAACTTGCCCCGTTGGTGGTGTCTCCACCGCCCACTCTCCTGACAAGTCACCTCTCCCCCTTGTGCCTTGACCACAAAGACGGTGCAGCCGCCGGGGTCCAGCAGAACGTGAGAAGCGGGGAGGACGTATTGCAGGAGCGTGTACTGGTCGTCCAGGCCCTTGAGAGCGTTAGCCAGCGTGGCGTGGTGGGCGAGAGGGTTGGCGTAACGGTCGGCGAAGGAACCTCCCACCACCGAGAGACCAAAACCCAGTGTCAGGCTCACCAGCATTGGCACGGTCCACTCCGGCCTTGTAAAGGAGATGACTAGGCTGGCCAGCAATGTCAGCAGCCCTGCCAGTGTCGCGTACTTGCCGATGGAGCCCAGCAGGTTGATACGACGTTCGTTGCGAATGATGCGCATTTTACTCCTCGAATCTTCCCAGCACCAGACAGGCGTTCTGCCCGCCCAGGCCGAATGAGTTGTTCAAAGCGACGCGCACGTCGGCCTGGCGCGTTCCCTCCGGCACATAGTCCAGGTCACATTCTGGGTCAGGGGTTTCCAGGTTGATCGTCGGGTGGATCATTCCCTGCTCAATCGTCAGCACGCACACGGCGGCCTCAATCGCCCCGGCTCCTCCCATCGCGTGGCCGATCATGGATTTGGTCGAACTGATGGGGACCTCGTAAGCGCGCGCACCGAACGTCCGCTTGATCGCCAAGGTCTCGATCGGATCGCTGATCGGCGTGCTGCTGCCGTGGGCATTGATATAGTCTACGTCACCCGGCGTCAGGCCGGCGTCGTCCAGCGCCCACTGCATGGCCCGACTGGCCCCTTTTCCCTCCGGGTCGGGCTGCGCCACGTGGAAAGCGTCGGATGATGATGCGTGGCCCAGCACCTCGGCGCGGATGCGCGCTCCCCGCGCCTGGGCATGTTCCAGCGCCTCCAGCACCAACACCGCGCATCCCTCGCTGTAGACGAAGCCATCGCGTTCAGCGTCGAAAGGGCGGCTGGCCCGTTCCGGCTCGTCGTTGCGGGTGGAGAGTGCCCGCATGGTGCAGAAACCGGCAATGGGGGCGATGTGGATCAGCGCCTCCACGCCTCCGCAGATCATTACGTCGGCCGCGCCCCGGCGAATGAACTCGGCGGCCTCTCCCACGGCCTGGGTGCCCGTCGCGCAGGCGGCAACCACCGTGCTGATCGGCCCCTTGGCCCCAGTCCAGTGGCTCACGTGGTGAGAGGGCATATTCGCCAGCGACGAGGTGATAATGAATGGGTTGATCCGCGCCAGCCCCTTGACGCGGAATGTGTCCATCCCGGCAAAGGCGCGATCGAGGCCTCCGACGCCGCTCCCGATCAGCACGCCCACACGTTCTTCTTCGGCCAGGGGCAGGCTCAACCCCGCGTCCGTCAGCGCTGCCTGGGCCGTCGCGACGGCTACCTGCGAACAGCGCGCCATGCGCCGCGTCGCCTTAAAGTCAATGTACTGTGCGGGGTCAAAGCCCTTGAGTTCACCGGCGATGTGTACGGGCAACTCGGAGGTGTCGAACTGGGTGATGGGGCCGACGCCGGAACGCCCGGCCAGCAGCCCCTCCCAGGTTTCCTCCATCGTCAGGGCTAGCGGGGTCATCGCCCCCACGCCGGTTACGACTGTGCGTCTATGTTTGTTCATTTTTGCTCCTTTGTCAGTCCGTCGCGAATCGCTTCCACTATATTGCCTTGCACCGCTTTGCGCGCTTGCCCGATGGCGTTCTTGATCGCGCGCCCATTGGAGCGCCCGTGGCCCACGATCACCACTCCGTTGACGCCCAGCAGCGCCCCCCCACCAATCTCGAAGGGGTCCACCCGCCGCGCCGCGCGGCCAAAGGCTGGCTTTGCCAGTAGCCCCCCGACCGCTGTCAGCGGGCTGGCCTTGATCTCGTCGCGGATGAGGCTGGTCAGCATCTTGGCTGTGGCCTCGATTGTTTTGATAAAGATGTTGCCGGTAAAGCCGTCGCTGACGACGACGTCAGCGTGATAACCCATTGCCTCCTTGGGCTCGACGTTGCTAAAGTTCAGGCCGGATCCGGCCAGCAAATGGTGGGCCTCCTTGACCAGCGTGTTTCCTTTGCCCGGCTCCTCGCCGTTGGAGAGAAGCGCCACGCGGGGACTGGCGCAGTCCAGCACAGCCCGCGCGTAGATGTGACCCATTAGCGCGAACTGGAGCAGGTATTCGGGCTTGCAGTCGGCATTGGCGCCGATGTCGAGCGCGATGATGCGGCCGGCGGGCAGGGGCAGGATCGTGGCCAGTGCCGGGCGTTTCACACCTCGGATGCGCCGCAGGGTGTGTAGCGTGGCCACCGCCAGCACGCCGCCCGTGTTGCCGGCGGTCACGTAGCCGTCGGCCTGACCGTCGCGTACCAAGTTCATCCCCACGTGCATCGAAGAGTTCTTTTTCACTCGTGCGGATCGAGCCGGCTCGTCGTCCATCTCAATGACCTCGGGAGCGTGGACGATTTCTAGTTTGAGGCCGGTGGTGTCGTGACGGGTTAATTCCTGTTGGATCATCTCTTCGCGTCCGACGAGAATGATCTCGTCGGCCCACTCTCGCGCTGCCATCACTGCCCCCGCGACATCGGGGGCCGGGTAGTTATCTGAACCCATCGCGTCGAGAACGATTCTCATTCTTCCTCCCTTTGTTCACTTGTCTAGGCAATGTCAAGAGATGAGAACCAGACCTGCCAGGTTTTATGAGGCACTTTCGAACGGAAATACACTGTTAATCGTGTCGAATCTGGCTCACAAAAGCTCTGGCGGAAACCTGGCAGGTCTTTACAATCCTCGATGACATTGCTTGTCTAGGAATTGCACTTTGCTAAACACGCGGACTCCGGATGCCGCAACTCGTTGCGGTGGCCTTGTTGCCAAAACTAACAGTGCAAACCGCATCTTGTCCAGTCAAAAACGCCAAGTTGGCGCGTCCGTAAAAGTGTCCGGTAGCGAAATGCTGGTCAATTCTACCCCAACCTGCTCGCTGGCGCAAGTCGGCACGGCGGCGTGAGGCGGTGCGATTTTAAGTGTGTGCCCACCGGGGCGTCCCGGTGGGCGCTTTTAGTACAAGTGAGTGTCCGGTCGGGAGTCCTCGTCGTCTAATTAGCACGAATCTACTTTTGGTGTATACTGAGCGCAAATAGGATCTGTGTAAATCGTGGGTATTAACTGCGTCTGCGCTTGGCGATGAATCGCCAGGCTGAAAGGGCAAGTTGGAGGGCAAAGGTGAAGGGAATTTCGCATTTCATAACCGGTGTGGCGTTGGCAACTTTTTTCCCCTCAGTCGTTCAGGCAGGGGCACAAGGTTCGCTTCTGCCAATATTGGGCGGTGTCGGCGGTATCTTGCCCGATACGCTTGATTTCAAGTTTGCCCGCTACTTTGAGCGGTACGATCTGGAAATTGACCCCGGCCCGCAGCCGGACGCCAGCGCCATCGCCGAGCAGGTGGTCGGAGCGATGCGTCGGGCTTACGAAACCGGGAAATCCCAGAACGTGATGCTGCACACCATTCGCCTGGGGAACGACCTGTGGCGGCAGTACACGATCCGCTTCGACCCGGAGCGGAACGAGGTGGCGGTGCGCATCGGCCCGATCGTCAACATCGGTCAAGTCCCGCTCCCCGGTTCGGAGGTAGGGGCGAACCATCGCAGTCGCCCTCCAAAAGATGCGCGGGTAAAAGTCGGCGTGCCGATGGTGCACACCTACGACGCGGAGAACCGCATAGACATCTTTAGCGGGCCATCTTTCAAGTTCGTGCGCAAAGGCGGCAAACTGCACGTCCACTTCTTGGACTGGCACCGGCGTTGGTCACACAGCCTGACACTGGCGGCAGTGGTCGGTGTGGGGGTCGGGCTGACCCTGGGAAAGTGGGCCGGGATCGTGATGGGTCTGGGCTTTGCCGGGCACATCCTGGAGGATCAACTGGGTTTTATGGGCAGCAACCTGTTCTACCCTTTCACCGAGCAGCGAACTATCGGGCTGCAACTGCTCCGCTCCGGCGATGCTATCCCCAACTTTCTCACCGTCTGGACATCCGTCACGCTGATTCTCTTCAACTTGGACCGCTTCTCGGCCCAACCGCTGCTGAACCCGTGGTGGTTCCTGGGGCTGGCGGTGGTGTTGCCTGTGATCGTGATGGGTGGGCTGTACCAGTGGCAACGACGGCGCGGGAAGCCGGAGACGAAGGAGGCGCTCCGGCAGCGGGACATCTTGTCAGAGGCAGAGGAGATGGGGTAGGCTGAACGTAAAAAATCACGGGGCGCGGTAGGCCTGCGGGACGTAGGCCGGCAGACGCTTCGCGGCAAAGATTGGCTTGAAGCGGGCAAAGCGCTGAATTCCCCCCACCAGTGGCACGCTGGGCCAGTCGTCGCCGATGAGTGGCCGGGCGTAGCGCACAAAGTCATCGCTGACGTCGGTGCGCGAGAGTGCGATCCAATCCTCAGGGAACGACCGCTCCGAGTTGGCGACCAATTCCAGGCCCACCTTGTCGTAGTAGACATTGTAGATGGGACCGGGCTGGCGCAGAATCGTGGACATGTAACCCGATCCATCTTCGGCGGCGATCAGGACAGCCTTTTGCCCCACCTTGTACGCTTCATCCAGGTCTACCGTCGAACTATAGATCATTTGAGTGCGCTGGTCGGTGCCGGGGACATTGCCCCGCGCTGAGCCGCGCGCCGCCAGGCCAACGTCGTTGAGATAGTTGACCACGATCTGCTGCACCGTCGTCCCGCTGGCGCTGAACATGGTGTGCCCAAACGAGTCCTGGCGCGCGCCGATCTCGCCCACGTCAAACCCCTCGCTGACGACGACCAGCGCCCGCCCCCGCTCGCGCAGCATATCGTTGACCCGGTCGGCCAGTTCCTCCAGCGTCAGTCCCGACTCGCGCAGAAAGATCAGGAGCGG
>CAYQTW010000015.1:0-11034 GCA_964420485.1 uncultured Anaerolineales bacterium | reverse complement strand
GAGCGGCATCTCCCGACCGGGATCGGCCAGGCGGGCGGCGGCGGGGATGAAACCAATCTTGCGCCCCATGGCCTGCATCACCAGCACCGGGTCGGAGGGACAGGAACCACCGTTTTCCTGGTTGGCGTTCTGGACGGTGAGCGCCCAATAGCGAGCCACGCTCCCGTAGCCGGGCGTGTGGTCAATCAATTTGAACTCGCTATCACCGACGTCGTTGTCAATCGTCTTGGGCACGCCGGTGGCGACCAGTTCCAGCCCGCGCTCGTGGGCCAACAGGGCGATCTTGTGCGCCGTGTCCATCGAGTCGTTGCCGCCGATGTAGAAAAAGTATCCCACGTCGTGGGCTTTCAAGACCTCGACCACCCGCTCGAAATCCTCCTGCTGGTGCGCTTTGAGCTTGTAACGGCAGGTACCGATGGCCCCGGCGGCAGGGGTAGTGCGCAGCAGCGCAATCTCCTGCGGGTCTTGCGCGGAGAGGTTCAACAGCTCCTCCCGCAGCACCCCTTCGATGCCGTGATAGCCTGCGTAGACGGTGCCGAAATGCTCCCCCATCTCCCGGCAAGTCTCGACCACACCGCGCAGTGAATTGTTGATCACCGGCGTCGGCCCACCCGATTGAGCGACGACGACGTTTCGTGGTGGGATCATACCTCCTCCTCCAGGAAGATTTCCTCATCTGCGCCCATTGGAACGAGGAAGGTAAAGCCATCAGGTCCCAGTTTGCGCGTCAGTTTGGCCATGATCCGATCCACGTTGTCGTAAGGGCCGGCGATGAAGAAGGGTTTGCCATCTTTGCCGCCCAACGGGATGGGCACGTCGCAGGCGTCGGGGTCGGCGTCGCCCAGCACGGGCATGGCGTCACGGTAGTCGGGGTCCGGCTTGAACCCCAGTTCTTTGGCGTAGGCGATTGCTTCGCGGATGATCTTGGCCACCAGGTTGAGGTCGGCCTTGATCATGGGCTGGCGGGCCATCATCCCGTCGCGCAGTTGCCTGTACTCTCGCTGGGTTGGGAGTCCGCCGAAGGCGCTCTTGACGCCCAGGCAGCCCAGGTCTACCAGGAATGTGCCAATGGCGATCTGTCTCGAGGATGAGCGGCGAGCCACCAGAATTTGCGTGATAACGCCTTCTTTTTGCCACTCTTTGGTCAGAAGGCACTCGTACAGAGGCCAACTGCCGGATGAGCGGAGCAGGGAGCGGCCACTCTGAACCCTGGGCAGCGAGATGCCTCGTCTCTCTTTTCTCTTTTTGCGTTTGGCTGCTCTGCGCTGACGTGCTTTTTGTCGCTGTCTTGCCGATGGTTTGGTCATTTATGTTCTCCAATCTTATGCTTGATACGAGCCGGAGGTCACGTCGCCGCCGGTTCCGGTCCAGTTGGTGTGGAAGAACTCGCCCCGCGGCCGGTCCACGCGCTCGTAGGTGTGGGCACCAAAATAGTCGCGCTGGGCCTGGAGCAAGTTAGCGGGCAGACGCTCGCGCCGGTAGCCGTCGTAGAACGCCAGCGCGCTGGACATCGCTGGCACAGGGATACCCATCTCCACCGCCCCGGCGATCACGCGCCGCCAGGCCGGTTGCACCGCGCCCACTTGCCGCTTAAAATAGTCATCCAGCAACAGATTAGCGAGAGCAGGGCGTTTGTCGAACGCTTCCTTGATCTTGCCCAGGAAGGCGGAGCGGATGATGCAGCCGCCGCGCCACATCAGGGCGATGCCCCCATAGTTCAGGTTCCAGCCATACTCGGCCGCCGCCGCTCTCATCAACATATATCCTTGCGTGTACGAGATGATTTTGGAGGCGTATAGCGCGTCGCGGATGTCGTCCACGAACGCTTGCTTGTCGCCATCGAATCCAAGTTCTGGGCCGGTCAGCACCCGGGAGGCCGCCACACGCTCCTCCTTCAACGCCGAGAGGCAACGAGCATACACCGCCTCGGTAATCAGCGTCAAGGGGATGCCCATTTCCAACGACGAGATACCCGTCCACTTGCCGGTGCCTTTCTGCCCGGCGGTGTCGAGAATCTTTTCCACCAGCGGCTCGCCGTCCTTGTCCTTGAATGTCAAAATGTCGCGCGTGATCTCGATCAGGTAAGAATCGAGTTTGCCCTCGTTCCACCCGGCAAAAACCTGGTGCATCTCGTCGGCGCTCATGCCCAGCGCGTGCTTTAGCAAGTAATAGGCCTCGCAGATCAATTGCATGTCGCCATACTCGATCCCATTGTGCACCATCTTGACATAGTGGCCCGCGCCGTTCTCGCCCACCCAGTCGCAGCAAGGCGTGCCATCCTCCACCTTGGCGGCGATGGCCTGAAAGATCGGTCTGACGTGAGGCCAGGCTGCCGGCGAGCCGCCGGGCATGATAGAAGGCCCGTGACGCGCTCCCTCCTCGCCGCCGGAGACGCCGGTACCGATGTAGAGCAGTCCTTTCGATTCGACGTATCTGGTACGGCGGATGGTGTCGTTATAGTTCGAGTTGCCGCCGTCAATGATGATGTCACCTGCCTCCAGATGCGGGATCAGCTTGGCGATGAAATCGTCCACCGGCTGCCCCGCTTTGACCATCAACATCACCCGCCGGGGCCGCTTGAGCAGGTTGACCAATTCCTCGATCGAGTGCGTGCCAACGACCTGGGTGCTTCGTGCGTTGCCGTTGAGGAAATCGTCCACTTTGGAGACGGTGCGATTGAACACCGCCACCTTGAAGCCGTGATCGTTCATGTTCAGAACCAAATTTTGCCCCATCACGGCCAACCCAATCAAACCAATATCTGCTTTAGACATTTGTTGCCTCCATTTTGTAAATCAGCAAATCGGCAAATCGGCAATATTCAAGGTTTGGCGGTAGAGTTCTGTATCTCGGTCACGAGCAGAGCTATAACCTCGCTGATGAGAGACAGACGATGTGATAAAACATCTGGCTTTAAAAGATTCCTGGCCCTGTAGTACCACCCCTTGCTTTCGCGCGCCGATCCGAGGGAGAACTTGAAAGCGCAAGCGATCTTTGCCATACCCACGTCCATATCCCTCCTCAATGTTGGCGCTGATAGAGCCAGCACTGCGGATCAACTGTTGTGCTACTGCTTTTCCCAATGGGTGTTTTAGCAATTGCTCGCAATCTTGCCAGCACAGGTCATGAAAGAACAATGCTTGTATCATCTCAATATTCTGGGGCACTTTTAACGTAGCCGCGCTTTCCATAGCGCGTTATGCCCGCGAGGTATGGAAACCTCGGCTACATTGCCCCACTTTATTGAGCAGATACCAATGCTTTACGGTAACCGTAAAATTTCCAGACCCCCTCTACCTTTATCTCCTCCGGTACCTGAGATTCCCATTCCTCATACTTTGTCCATTCCATCACGTGCTCCCTTGCCGATTTGCTGATTTGCCGATTTGACTCGATACAACATCTCTCCCGCTCTCCGCACCAGCAAAATACCCTCGTTCTCGCGGTTGGCCCAATCGTCGGGATTGATGGTCTCAGGATCAAGATAGCCCAGGCCGATGCGCTCGCACCGCTCGCGCGGGATGCGGGTCGCCAGCGTGACGCGGATGCGCGGTCGCTCGACGCCGTTCTCGTAGGTGCCGTCGCCGCGCAGGTGCGTAGAGTGAGCCAGCACCCCCCACGGATAGTGCTTGAAACGCTCCCATTGCTCGACAAAGTAATCCCGCACGTGATAACCGATCTCGTCTATAATCTTGCCGTGGGTGTAGCTGACCTCGGTGATGTGGGGGGCGTAGATGATCACCTCGCCGCCGTCAGCGATGGCCGGTTCCAGCTTGTACATCCCCTTGGCCGCTGTCCACAGATCGTCGTACATCTCCGGTATCACGGAGAGAACGCGCCGGAAGGGCTTGTCCACGTGGACGATGTCCAGTTGGGCCGACAGTTCCACCGCCGCCCGCCAGGCCTCCTCCATCGAACCGGCGTAGAGACCATGCAGCGATTCCCCGTGCATCACCAACGCAAAGTAGAGGCGCGGGATGGGGATGAACGAGGCCGCCCGGTCAATCATGCGCCGCACCGGGGTATCTGGCACACCAATGATGGCCCGGCTGGTCATCAATGCGCCCAGCCAGTGGGTGGCGTTGATCATCTCCGGGCCGGAGACGCCGGGGAAAAAGTACTTGTTGCCGCCGGAAAAGCCGACCACCTCGTGGGGAAACACCGGCCCGCAGACGAGCAGTTGGTCGTACTCCAAAATCAACCGGTTGAGCCGCACGGGCACATCCAACGAGAGACGCCCCTCGCTGATCTCTTCCACTTCGGCGGCAGAGAGGGTGTCCAGCGTGACGAACGTCTCCGCCAGGTCCCAGCGGTGGTTGAGAATGCAGGTTGTCCCAGCTCGACCATCGTGCACTGGCACACCGACCAGTCGGCTCAGCGCCGCGTCATCCATCGGCTGGTGAGTGCCCAGCGCCACCAGGTAATCCAGCGCTGCGACTCGCTCCCCCAGTAACTCGTGGAACAAGCGAAAGAGAAGCGGGATGGGTGCGGTGCGAGTACTGTCGGGGATGATGACGAGGACGCGCTTGCCCGTCAGATCGGCCTGCGTTAGTGTCTCGGCGATCAGGTCGTGGACTTGAGGTTCGGTCAAGAGTTTGTCTGTGTGGCCTGTGCTAGTGAGCATAATTCACGTTGTTGTCTCAAGCAAAGCCCAAAAATCATCGTGCTTCATCCCGCCTGTTTGCCGGATACGTTCCTCCGCCGCGTCCAGCAGGCGGCGGAAGCGGGGCGTGTGGGCCAGGATGAAACGTTCCAGTTCGTCATCTTCCAGCATAGAGACCAGCACCGCGACTGGACGGCCACGCTTAGTCACAATCACCGGCCCGTCTTTGCACTTTTCTATGTAGGCACTGAAATGCGTTTTTACGTCAGCCACGGGTGCGATTCTCATAATTTGAACTCCTCCCCGCTGATATACAGACGGTTGCCGATTTTGACTCCAATTGCAATGATGTGTACTGTGTGCTCTGGCACGTCTACCCGGTAGAACACGCGGAAGCGATTCTGAGGGCCAAAGCATAGTTCCCAGGCTGTACCAAACGCCGATGGCCGTCGCAGAGGCTTGCGATTGCGCGTTTCGACCAGAGGTTGATAATGCAGTTGTTGTTGAACAGTATCTCGAATGAGCAAATAATGCTTCCGCTCAATCGCTGCCATGTGTGTAGCAATTTCCGGGTCGTATATGATTTCAAACGGTAGTTGTTTATGCTGCATTGTTCTTGACTATAATTATAGTCATTTCTAAGGCTTTGACAAGATTTGTTATCGCTTCCACGGCGGCGCTTGCGGCAGCAGTTTCTCAAACTCGGCAATGACCTTCGCTTCGTAGTCGCCGGCGTACTCACCCGCCAGGAACCTATGCACCGCTTCCTCGTAGAATCGCTGCCAGGATGCCTCCTCGTGACCGGGGTTGATGGGGTAAAAGAGCGCGTCGTTGGCGCGAGCGGCCCGCATATCGCCCGGCGCGTCGCCGATCATCAGGATGTGATCTGGCACGTATTTGCCTTTGGCCGCCAGTTCCAGGTGCAACGCTTTCTTACCCATCTCCTGCCCGGCGATGACCCGCACGTATTGGGCGACGTCGTGCTCCTCCCACTCCCGCGCCAGCGCCTCCAACGGCGTGGCGGAGACGACGATCATGTCGGCTTTATCGGAGAGGTACACCAGGCTCTCGCGCACATACGGGAACGGAGCCACGCCGTGCACCATCTCCGCCACAGCCGCGTTGACGGCCATAGTCCAGGCCCACGCCGTGTCCAGTTCCGGGTCGGGGTGCGCTTGCCTGTACGCTCTCAGGCCGTCGTTGCTCTTGGGAAATCCGTCATCGGCGATGAACTCGCGGATGCGCGGCGCCTCCGGCGGCGTGACGTTGCGCGCCTGCACCTCCGGCCGCTCGCGCAACAAGTCGAACACCATCACCAGCGCGGGCCAGCGATTGATGCCGCGCCACTTGGAATACAGATTGACGAACTCGGCCGCCTCGCGGGCGTACCTGGAGACCGGCTGCAGGCCCCAATACTTGATGATGTTGGGCGTGAAACATTCCTTGTGCTTGAGCTCCATCGTGTCGAAGGCGCAGCCGTCGGAATCAATGCCGATGAAAAAATCGTGCTTTGGCTCAAGTTCCGCCAGTGGGCGGGCTGCTTGGGGAAAGTCTGTCATTGGGTCACCTCCGATGTGTTGACAAGGTGTGAATTTGATATATACTGGGTTTCAAGATATAAAAGTGCAGGGGGTAGATGTGGCTGGCCAGACGTGTACGGTTAGTACAGATACAGTCAGTACAGAATTGAGAGATGTGCTTCCTCCTCTCCATGCGGCACAGGTGGATATTCGTGTCCACGTGTCGGCAATGCTCAACGTCACGCCCTTCGTCGCTCGACAAAAGGTAGGAGGATTGGCGCTCTCCAAAGTGGGTACCGGCATCGGCGCAGATGAACCCACGCTGATTGTGACCGGTGAGCGCATTGTGTGGCGCGTTCCCCTGTTCCTGGCCCTACCTGGCCCGGGACGTCTGGGAGAGGTCGGTGAAATTGACGTAGACGCCCAAACCGGAGAAGTGCTGGCCGACTGTGCTGCGCTAGAGCGGATCGTCGAGAATGCAAAACGCCTGGCTCCCAATTCCGCATTGTAAGCAGAGTCGCCCTGGCGCCTGTCTGCCCGCCTGTGCCCGGATGGTGTTGGGCAGACTGGGCGATGATATAGCCGAGGCTCGCTTGGCTCGCGTGATGGGCTCGTATTGGTTCGGCACTCCGGCCAATCACGTGCTGCGCCTCTCCTCTCTTGGGTATCAGGTGACATACGAGCGAACCACATTTGCACAATTATGTGTCTACCTTGCCCGGCAAGTACCGTGTATTGTGTTTCTACGCACTGGTGGTCTGCCGTACTGGGATGAGGATGTTCCACATGCGGTCGTCGTAGTCGGGATTGAGGAGGCAATGGTGCATATCCACGATCCGATCTTTGACACTGGCCCAACCGCTGTGGATGCCATGGCTTTTCTCCTGGCCTGGGCTGAAATGGATTACTACTGCGCGACGATCGAGCAGGACTCTACACCCCGCTAAACGCGCTGAATCCCCCATCCACCGGCACGACCACCCCGGTGACAAAACGCGCCCCGTCCCCCAGCAGCCACACGACCGTACCGATCAAATCCTCGGGATCGCCGAAACGGCCCATCGGCGTGTGCTCGATGATGGTGCGACCGCGCGGCGTCAGTTCCCCGCTCGCCTCGTCGGTCAACAGGAAACGGTTTTGCTCGGTCAGAAAAAAGCCAGGGGCAAGCGCGTTGACCCGGATGCGGGGCGAGTACTCTTGCGCCACGTGCACCGCCAGCCACTGGGTGAAATTGCTCACCGCCGCCTTGGCCGCCGAGTAGGCCGGGATGCGGGTCAGCGGACGGAATCCGTTCATCGAGGAAATGTTCAGGATGACCCCCTGCCCCTGTTCGGCCATCAGCTTGCCAAAGACCTGGCTGGGCAGCAGCGTCCCCACAAAATTCAGGTCGAACACCCAACGGACGGCGTCGGGCGGCAAGTCGAAGAAGGAAAGGTCGGGAGAGGTCGTGGCTTGCTTCTTGTTGCCCCCGGCACCGTTGACGAGAATGTCCACCCGGCCAAAGCGCGTCAGCACAGCGTCGCGGGCGGCCTCCAGGCTGGCCTTGTCGAGCACGTCGCAGCGCACGGCGAGGGCCGTGCCGCCCTGGGCCGCGATGTCGTCTGCCACCCTTTGCGCAGCCTCCTCGAACAGGTCCAGCACGGCCACCTTGACTCCCAACCGACCCAGAGCGCGGCTCATCGTGCCGCACAGCACCCCCCCGCCGCCGGTGACGACGGCGACCCGACCCGAAATATCAAACAGATTCACTAACTCGTTCATCTAATCTCCGTCCTCCTCGATGGTTGCCCCAGGCGTCACCTGCGGGCGATAGATCGCCGACGCGCCGGCCTCTCCCAGGGCTTGCTCCAGGCGGGCACTGTCCTCCCAGGGCCAGAGGGCGATGATGGTGCCACCGTGCCCCGCACCGGCCAACTTTGACCCCAGCGCGCCGGCCTCCAGCGCCGCCCCGATCAGCCGCTCATTTGATTCGCCAGAGCCGCCCAGGTCTCGCTGGATGGCGTGGTTCTCGTTCATCAGTCGGCCCAAGAGCGGCCAATCTTCCACGATGAATGCCTTTTTGCCCATACGGGCGATCTCTGTGATGCGCCGGTAGCCCTCCACCACAGTCGCTTCTCCCTCCAGCCAACGCTCGCGGATCGGCTTGTGGACCGCGCCGGAGGCGTGCTGCACGCCGGTAAAGCCCAGTACAAAAGGCAGTTCGGGGACGTAGGCGGCCAGCGGCTCTATCGTGGCAAAGAGTTCCGCCTCGGCCTCGCGGTAGAACTGCTTGCCCCGAAAGTCCATATAGTTCAGGCCGCCAAAGGTACACATGTAGGCATCCTGATAACCGCACACTACCTTGAGATAGTTCAACTCGATGTATCGCGCCCGCTCGGCCAGTTGATAGTGGCCCGGATACTCTCCCTGCCAGGCCAACAGCGCCTGCAACAAGGCCACGACCAGCGCGGTAGACCCTGATAGTCCGCTGCGCAGGGGAATTTCGCTCTCGTAGCGCACGCGACAGGCCAGCGGCGGCAACCGCAGGTAATCGAGGACGGCGCGGGCCACGTCGAAGCGGTCGTGCCGGGGGCGCAGGTCGTCCCGGCCGGCAATCCCACATTCCTCCCCGCCGGTTTCCAATACCAAATGAGCGGATGGTGTCACAGTCACGCGGGCGCGCATCCCCACCGAGCAGGAAATCACCGCCCCGCCATACATATCCGTGGGATTGCCGATGATGCCGGCCCGCCCCGGCGCCGAGCAAATCACCTTCCGCTTGCTACAGTTCATACGCCCTGGCCTTGATGTACTTGCGGACCAGGTAGCCGTACCGCTCGTCGGCCAGGGCAAAGTCAATAAAAGTACGAAAGTAGCTCTCGAAATTGCCCACGTCGTAGCGACGCTGGTCGGGAGGAAGCAGCCAGGCGTAGACCGGTTCGCCCATCTGAACGAGCAGTTTGATGGCGTCGGTCAGTTGAATCTCGCCCCGTTTGTCGGGCAGCGTGCGGTCGAGCGCCTCAAAGATGGCCGGGCTAAAGACGTAACGGGCAGCCACGGCGAGAGAAGTCGGCGCGGTGCTGGGCGAGGGCTTTTCGACGATGTCGCTGACGGCGACCGGTTCTCCGGAGGGCGGCTCGGCCCCTTCGATGCTGACGATGCCGTAGCGGAAGGTCTCCTCCGGCGGCACCTTTTCCACAGCGATGGTGGCCGCTGCTCCCAGTTGGCGATGGATTTCCATCATCGTGCGCAGCGGAGCGGCAGGGTCAGCGGCGGCGATGAGGGAATCTCCCAGGGCGACCACGCAATCACCGCCGTCCACAAAATCGGCGCCCAGCGAGACCGCGTGGCCCAATCCCCTGGGCGTGCTCTGCCGGGTGTAGAAAAAGCGGGATTCGTTATCCAGGTAGGCCATTTCCGCCAGGGCGGCCTCGTTGCCGGCCTGTTCCAACGCCGACACGAGTTCAGGGTCGAAATCGAAATGATCCTCGATCACCCGCTTGCGCCGCCCGGTGATGATGAGAATCTGGCGCAGTTGGGCGGCCTGCAATTCTTCCACCACGTACTGGAGGATCGGCTTGCGCCCGACGGGCAACATCTCTTTGGGCTGCGACTTGGTAGCCGGCAGGAGGCGCGTGCCCAGCCCGGCGGCGGGGACGATGGCTTTGGTTATCGGTTGCGTCATAGTTCACCTCCTCCCATAAAAGGGGACAGGTGGAGATCAAAGTGATACTCCAGCAATGTGTGGTACGTCTCCTCGTGCTCACGCAACGTCGCCAGCAGCCGGTCGCCGAACCGATCTAGCACCGAGCCAAAGGTCACGTGCAGCACCTGCCGGGCGTCGAATTGATCCAGCAGGCCGGGCAGGTCGGCGTCGCTCAAGCCGTCCGGCGCGGGGACGCGGGCCAGTTGCGCCGAGACGTGGTAGGTGGCCCGGTCGGTCTCGTACCGCTCGCGGGCCAGGGCCAGGATTTCGCGGAACAGGGCCGGGTTCGCCTGGGCGATGGCCCGCAAGGCCTCCAGGTAACTGGTGCCGGCGGTCTTGAGGTGTACCAACCCCTGGGTCAATCTGGCGACAATGGGATAAATGCTGAACTTGTCCGAGCCGGAGTGGAGGCTGAGTTTGTACGGCCCCAAGGCGCGGGCGATGGCAGCGTGCCTGGCAAGCTCGGCCTCGAACTCGTCCAGGTCGCCGATATAGTCCACCCCTTTCTCAAAGCGCCCGACGAAACGCGGGGCCAGGCTGACCCAGCGCACCCTCAACCGGCGCAGTTCGTTGGCGATGTAAAAGTGCTCCTCCGGCGAGGTGGGCGTCTCTGTCTCGTCTACCGAGACCTCCAATTCAAATGGTTTTTCCCCCATCCGATTGACCAGGTAGCGGTACATCGCTGCGGTGTGGGCCACCGCCCGCCCGTACTTGGCCGCCGCCCGCGCCAACGTCGTCTGGTCAAATTCCAGAGTAAAGTTCTGCACCTCAAAGTGACGGTCCAGGTAGCGCTCGTGCAATCCCTCCGGCGAGTCTTCTAGATCGGCCCAGGGCAAAGCGTGGATTTTATCCTTCAGCGCTTCCAGCGAAGCGGTGTGCGCTTCGTTGTCCACGTGATCGCCGGGGTCAATCGTGTAAAAGGTGTACCCAGCAGCGACAAAATCATCCACGACGGCGGTGGTCTTGAGGTGATCGGCGTCAGCGCCCCACGGTTCGCGCCAGCCCTCTTGGAACAGGCCCCACATCGCATCGTCCAGCACTTGCTGGGGGGTGCGGCCGGTGCGAGCGTTCTCGCGCACCGACTGTTGAGCAAAGATGGGCGCGATGCTGTCTGCGCGCCGCGCGGCCCGCACGTGCCCCGGCGTCGCCAACCCTAACCGGTCGCCAAAGCCGGCCGAGGGCCGCAAGCCCAACGGCACAGGCCGCAGCCAGGGCAACCGCTCGCG
>CAYQTW010000014.1:10424-19154 GCA_964420485.1 uncultured Anaerolineales bacterium | reverse complement strand
ACCCGCTACTCACTGCCGCCGCGAGCACTGATCGGCCTGCTAACCCCTGGCTTCTACGGGCGTGGCCCGGCCGGCTTCTGGGGCCACTGGGATCGAGTCGAGGTAGGCTACGCAGGCGTGGCGACGCTGGTTTTGGCGGTGGTGGGCATCATTTCACGTTTCACGTCTCACGCTTCACGTTCGGACTTTCCGGCGGGGTTCTTTGTCTTCCTGGTGCCACTGGCATTTCTTCTGGCGATGGGGTGCCATACGCCGCTCTATGGGCTGTTGTACCGTTACGCGCCCACCTTTGACCAAGTGCGGGCACCGGCGCGGCTGATCCTGCTCGCCGACCTGGGGCTGGCGGCCCTGGCGGCTTGGGGCCTAGACCGATTACTGCGAGGTGAGGCGAGCCGCCGCGTTGTATGGGCCGGAGTGAGTGCGCTGATTGCCGGAGGGTTGTTGCTAGTCGTGGGCTTGCCGCAGGCGCGGGCGGTGCCGCCTCCCGACCGCGTCCCGCAGGCAACGGCAAGCATCATCATCGCTGCGGCGCTGCTGGGAATCAGCGGCCTGCTCGTCTGGCTCTCGGTGCGGCAGACAAGAAAGTCTGCCCCACTCTGGCTTTTTCCGCTCCTGCTGGCGGTTGACCTGATCGGACTGGGTTCCACGCTAGAGGCCGAGCCGAACGATCCCACGCTGGGCTTTTGCCACGAAGACATTGTCGCCTTCCTGCGGCAGGACCCTGGCCTCTTCCGCATCGAGGGAGCCGCCGGGGCCTGGCAGCCAGACGCGGCGCTGGTGCACGACCTCTACGACATCGGCGGCGTCTATAACCCGCTGGAACTGGCTCCGTACCAGGCTTACCGCTGGGCGGTGGGGGAACGGGGCGGGACGCTCTACAACCTGATGGGCGTCAAGTACATCCTGGCCGGTAAAGACAAGCCGCCCGGCGACGAGCGACTGGTGCCGGTCTACACCGCGAACCAAGAAATTGACGTCTACCTAAACACGGCGGCGTTGCCCCGGGCGCTTTTGGTCTACCGCTCGCAGGTAGTGGCCGACCACACGGCGGCCTGGCAGGCGATCCACGCGCCGGAATTTGATCCCGCGCAGACAGTGGTGTTGGAGCAGGGTCAGCCGCTAGTCGCCGACCCGGGCGCTGGAGTGCGCCACATCGCCTTTGTCCGCTACGGGCTGAACGAGGTCGAATTGGCGGTGCGCACGCCGGTGAGCGGCTACCTGGTGTTGAGCGACGTGTACTACCCAGGCTGGCGGGCGACGGTGGACGGCGTGCCGGCCGAGGTATTGCGGGCCGATTACGTCTTTCGGGCGGTATTACTCCCACCGGGCGAGCACACAGTCAGGATGGAATTCGTCTCGTGGCCCTGGCGCGTAGGGCTGGCAACGAGTTTCGTCACTTGGATGGGGTTGGTGGCCTGGGCCGGCGTTGTATTCGAGAGACGCCGCCAACGTCTCTGAATCCATCAATCCTACCTGAATCCGCCAATCCCGCCCATCCGTGTTCTTGCCCTCCTGCCCTTCCCATGTTATACTTTTCCCCGAAATGTACACTCGTCGCCAGATGCTCAAACTGATCGCCGCCACCACTGCGGCCGCAACGCTCGCGCCTGCCTTCCACGCCCGCGCCCATTATCCCATCCCGCCGGACCCCGGCGAAGAGGATGAGAACACTGATGCCTGGATGTGGATGGGCCGGGCGATCCACACAGTCGCCTTTTACGACGAGCCCTCCACATCTGCCACGCGGCTGACCACGCGCTCGCGCGACCAGTCCTTTTTCATCCTGGACGAGGTGCGGGCCCCCTTCAGCGCCCACAACGACCTGTGGTACAAGACCCTGCTGGGCTATGTCCACTCCGCCTGGGTGCTCCCGGTGCGCGTCTATGCCCCCCAGCCTTTCATCCGCGACGTGGGCGAGTGGGGCTTTTGGGGCCAGGTCTCCCAGGTCTTTACCGAGGCCCGCGCCCAACCTCACCCCCAGGCCGGTCAGGCCTATCGCTTTTACGGCGGCACCGTCTACCACATCGTGGACGCCTTCGAGGACGAGCAGGGTACCGGCTGGTACAAGGTCTTTGACGAATTTCCGCCCACGGACCCTACTCACCAGTGGGTGTTGGCGCGGGATGTGCGGCGTGTCCCTCGCGCCGAGATGTCCCCCATCCACCCTTTCGCCGGCGAGAAGCACATCGAGGTGGACCTGAGCGAGCAGAGGCTGACTTGCTACGAGGGGGAACAGGTTGTGTTCACCACACTCGTCGCCTCCGGGGTGGGGGGAGGGATAACGTTAGAGGATGGCACGGTGGTGGACTTGAACACGCACACGGGGGAGACGCACGTGCTGCTCAAGCAGCCCTCGCGCCACATGTGCAACCGGCCCTATCCAGGCAGTCCCCCCACGGCGGGGGGGATCTTTGACCTGCCGGGCATTCCCTGGAATGTCTTTTTCGACTTGAGCGGCACCGCCATTCACGGCACGTACTGGCACAACGACTTTGGCATAAAGCGCAGCCACGGTTGTCTCAACGTCTCCTGCGAGGTGGCTCGCTGGATCTACCGTTGGGTACACCCCATCGGCGGCTACGAGGATGACTTTATCCAGAGCGACCGCCGGGTCGGCACCCCGATCAATATTTTTTAGCCTCTCTCATCTCGATCACCCCATCCTCCGCAACCGGATAGACACGGGCGCAGTCGGCGCAGCAGAATCCCTGCGTCTCGCGGGCCAGATGACCGCCGCAGGCCGGGCAGCGCATAATCTCCGGCAGTGGCCGGATGCCCCCGCCCCGGGGCTCCCCGGCTTTGACCGCCCACGCCAGGTCATAGTCCACTTGCCACGACTGTACCTTGATATCTTCGAGGGGGAATTCGCGCAACAACCGCTCGAATTCGTCGCGGGGAAAGGTACGTTCGGGCATAAACCTGGCGTCGCGCCCGACCCGATTGCTCACCAGCAGCACCCCGCCGGGCCGCAACACGCGCACCAGTTCCGCCAGCACCGCTCGCGGGTCGGGCGTGAACTCGAGCGCCTCCAGGCAGGTCACGGCGTCGAAGGTACCGTCGTCGAAGGGGAGGTTACGGGCATCCTGCCACACAAAGGTGAGCCGGTCCGCGAACTGGGCCGTTCTCCGCACCGCCTCACGCAGCATCCGGCGCGAGAGGTCGAGCCCAATGATGCGCCCATCGAAGGCAATCTGGCGTAGGAGAGCCCGGGGCAGGCGGCCGGTGCCCGTCGCCACGTCGAGCACCAGCGGGGCCGGGATCAATTCAAGTGCGCGGCCCAGCGGCAGGCCCAGAAACCACTGTTCAGCGCCGACGTCGAACTGTTTGATGCGCTCGTAGGCCCGCGCTGACAAGTCGTACAGTAGCGTCACGACGCGCGGCCCCAGGTAGGCGCCCTCGGCGATGACCAGTTGCCAGTAGAGCAACAGTCCCAGCAGTACAAGGCCCAGCGCCAGCGCGATCCAACCCATCTCTCACAGGGCCCAGGCAGCAATCAGCATGGCCGCCATCAGCCAGGGCCGGGAGTAGCGCGCGTACCAGGAGGCAGGTTGCCCGCGTCGCAGGTGGGGCAGGAGTACCATTTGCGGGGCCAGGAGCAGCAACAGCAATCCCGCTGCCAGGGGGTGGTACAGCGCGACGAGCAGCGCCGCCGCCAAGAGTTGAGCGCCGATCCCCAGCGCGCGGCCCCAGGGAGACCCGGCCCGCCAGGCAGCGCCCCAGGCCAGCGCAAAGGTCAGCGCCAGCCCGGCCGAACACAGCGTTGGCTCTCCTCCAAAGGCGACGTGCCCTGCCAGGTGGGGCAGCGTCACGGCCACGACACCATCCCACCCCGGCGCGACATCGCCCCGGCCTCCCTCCCAGATCATGCCCAGTTGCATCACGGCAAAGGCGCCCAGACTCAGCAGCAACAACTCTGATCCCAGCAGCGCCCCCAGCAGCGCCGTCACCGGCAGGGCGACGATTATCGCCGAGAACGCCGGGCCGCAGGCGGGCCAAAAGACGTCCCGCCACCAGACGCGCAGTTGCCCCAACCAACGGGAGGCCCGGTCGCCGGGGGAGCCGGGCAGGGTATAGGGAGGTGGCGTGACCGGATCGCCGGAGCGCCAGTCACGCCAGCGAAGTAGGGGCGTGGCCCAGTCGGTGCTTCCCAACGCTGCCCACAGCGTGCCCCACCCTCCATCTACGAGCAGGATCAGCAGGGCCAGCCGCAGCCAGGCTTCAGTCTGCCAGCCAAAGCCGCCCGAGGCGACGACACCGCACAGACACGCCCAGGCCGGGCCCAGCCAGGTGATCAGGTCGGTCAAATGGCCCTGAAACCGGATCAGGCCGCCGGAGGCCGGACAGGTAGGAATGGAACGGTGATTCTCTTTCATAGGCCGGGTGAATTATACCACAGGTCTCAGTCCCCTAATCCACTCCGTCCCCCGTCTCCAGCCCCACCAACCGCGCCCACTCTCCGTGAACGCCGTCCTCCGTCACCCCATAGTAGACGCGCAGTTTGCCGTCTTCCCGCTGCGCCAGGTCGTAGCGCGCCCGGGCGGCGTGCTCGCGCCGCTTGAGCAGGCCGATACCTCTGTGCCACTCGACTTTGCTCGCGTCCACCGGGTGCTCCTCGACCTGGATGATGGCATAGTGCCACAGCCGCCGCGCCGACTTGCGGGTGACGTTCTTGACTACGTTGCCATTGCGCAAGTCGCGCATAGTGTGGTAGAGCGTGCCCTTGCGTTCCTCGGTCTTTACGATTTCCACCCCCGTCCGGGGCGGCTCAATGTGGTCCACAGGTTTCTCCGCCGGCACGACCGCAGGTTTCGCCAGTGCCCGCTCGACGTGGTCCACAGGTTTCTCCGCTGGCGCGACCACAGGTTGCGCCTGGGCCCGCTTGACCAGACTCACGATCTCGTCCCGCACTGCCAGGTTGGTCTCTGTCTCGCTGCGCACATAGATCTTGCTGTCGTCAATGGCATAGGGCGGGTCGTCGCCCCGGGGCACCACCACTCGCACCACCTTTACCCCCTGTGTATTCTGCGCATCCACCGTGACATTGAGAGGGGGCGTGATGCGGTGCTCAATCTCGGCCTGGAGCGTTTTGATCACCCGTGAGGGGTTGCTCACCCCGGCCGGTTTCTCTTTGGGGTCGGCGCTGATGCCGACGTAGACGGCGCCGCCGTTGGTATTGGCAAATGCGCACACGTCGGCCAGAATAGCGTGGAGCCGCCCACCCCGGCGCGTGTAGCCGACCTGAAAGTCCTGCACAATCGTAGGCCCTTCCTCTCGCGCCGCCTGGATGTAATCCACCGGCGCTTTTGCGGCGTGGTAGGGCCGCGTGCGGGCAAAGTCGTTGCCCAGAAACACCTCCCGCAGCGCGGCGAAACTCACCTCGGGCAAAAGTATCTCCGTCACTCGCTCTCCCACGCCCAGATGCTTAGCGTCTCTGGAGTCGTGGGCGAGTCGGTGGGCGTCGGACCCTTGAATGCAATGCATCCGGCGCGGGTACTCGGGGCGCGACCCGTCGAAGAAGCGGGCCGTTGTGCGCCGCCCCTTTTTCTCGAGGTCTGTCACCTCCAGCGCGTGGAGATGGGGATCCTGGGTGTAGGCGATGCGCGTCTGCCCGCCAAAGCCCAACCCGCGCATTGCCACGCCGTGGGCGGTGTTGACGTGGGCCGCGATGACGAGGCCGCCGGCCTCGTCAATGACTTGGTAGGCCGTCAGCACGTCGGTCGTCGCTCCTACTTCGCAACTGCCAACGTCGAGTTTGTCCAGCGGCACATTGAGCCGGCGCAGGATGAACTCTAGTTCGCGCACGTCTGTCTCGGGGGAAAAGAGACCAAGGATGTGAAAGCCCAGCGTGGCGGTGAACTCGAACCCCGGCAGCACAAGTATCTTTTCCCGCAGGCGGCGATACTCCTCAATCCGCCGCTTCTCCTCCGGCTGTAGTCGCCCTAGACGCTCAAGCAACACCATGGCCTCGATTTCCTCCAGCATGGCCCGATAACCGGCTACCGTATTGTGGTCGGTGAAGGCAATAATGTCGAGCCCCTTGTGCTCTGCCGCCTGCAGAATGTCCAAATATGAAATTTCTTGTTCCAAATAGTCGGTGGAGGCCGGGGTATGCAAATGCAGATCAACCCGCCTCCACTCTAAATCTTTTCGTCCTGTTTTTCGTTTTCTCATTATCCCTATGTCCTATCTGTTGATTAGATTCGCGATCATTGTCATTACTTCGGATGGGTGAAAAGGCTTGAGCAGAAAGTCGTCGGCCCCGGCGTCCAGGCACTCGGCAGAACGCTCCATGCCCGATGTCATCATCACCGGCGTTGTCTTTAACGTTTCATCTGCTTTCAACTCGCGCAGTACGTCGAGCGTATCCCCGTGGGAGATGTGTACATCCATCAGCACGAGCGCCGGTTTCACCCGGCGCGCCGTCGGCACCACATCCTCCCGATGAGTCACGACCACCGCCTGGTACCCCTCTAACTCTAATACCGTTCGTAAAAGCCCACCCAGAACCTGGTCATCGTCTACTACGAGAATGGTGCTCATAGTTTGGTCTGCCTCCTCAGCGGACATAAGGCGAATTGCCAATCCGCCTTACAATTGCATCTAGGCCAGCGCGGCCTCAAATACGTCGTTCACTTGCTCGGCCAGAATGAACTCTAGTTTTCTGCGTACCTCTTTGGGTACGTCATCCAGGTCTTTTTCGTTCTGCTTGGGCAGGATGACGGTTCCGAGACCGGCCCGGTGGGCTGCCAATACTTTTTCCTTGATGCCGCCCACGGGCAGTATCTGCCCGCGCAATGTGATTTCCCCCGTCATTCCCACGTCATCGCGCACCGTGCGGCCGGTGAGGAGCGAGGCCAGCGCAGTGGCCATGGTGACGCCGGCCGATGGCCCATCCTTGGGCACCGCGCCCTCCGGCACGTGCAGATGGATGTCGGTCTCGTCGAAGAAATCCTCAGAGATGCCCAGTGCCCCGGCCTGGGAGCGCACGTAACTGAGCGCCGCCTGGGCCGATTCCTTCATCACATCGCCCAACTGCCCGGTGAGCATGAATCCCTTGCTGCCAGCCATCTTGGTCGCCTCGAAAAACATCAGGTCGCCGCCGGCGATGGTGACGCCCAGACCGGTGGCGACGCCCGGTAACTGGGTGCGCAGCGCCGTCTCGGGAAAGTAGCGCGGCTTGCCCAGGAACCTGGGTAAGCCCCGCGCCGTTACCCGCACCGGCTTTGTGTTCGTATTCCCCCCCGCTTCCCCCGAGGTAGAATTGTGTTCGGCGATGCGGGCCACCTCCTTGCGGCAGACTCGGCCGATCTCTCGTTCCAGATTGCGCACCCCGGCCTCGCGGGTATAGTCGTGTATGATCTTGCGCAGCGCACCGTCGGTGAAACTCAATTCATCGGCCCGCAGGCCGTTCTCCCGCAGTTGCCGGGGGATGAGATACCCCTGGGCAATATGCGCCTTCTCCGTGTCGGTGTAGCCCGAAAGTTCCAGTATCTCCATCCGATCCCGCAACGGCGCTGGTATGGGGTCGAGCCAATTGGCCGTCGTGATGAACATTACCTGGGAGAGATCAAAGGGCACGTCCAGGTAATGATCACGAAACTCACGGTTCTGCTCTGGGTCCAATACCTCCAGCAGCGCGGCCGCCGGGTCGCCCCGAAAGTCTGTCCCCAGTTTGTCCACCTCGTCGAGCATAAAGACCGGGTTATTCGACTCCACCCGCCGTAGCGCCTGGATGATACGGCCGGGCATGGCGCCGATGTAGGTGCGGCGATGGCCGCGGATCTCGGCCTCGTCGCGCACGCCACCCAACGACTGGCGGATAAATTTGCGCCCCAAGGCCCGCGCAATAGACCGCCCCAGACTGGTCTTGCCCGTGCCGGGTGGCCCGACGAAACACAGGATCACCCCCTCGCGCTCGTGCCGGATGAGATCGTCCGTTGCCTGCTGCTCCCACTCTTCCTTGCGCTCCTCTCGCAGTTTACGCACCGCCAGGTATTCCAGGATGCGCTCCTTGACCTTGGCCAGGTCGTAATGGTCTTCGTCGAGCACCTGGCGGGCGTGCGCAATGTCCAGATTATCCTCGGTCTGCGCGTTCCACGGCAGGCTGGTCAGCCAGTCCAGATAGGTGCGAATGATACTGTACTCGGCGGCAATGGTGGGCAGCTTGCTCAACCGGTCCAGTTCGCGGCGGGCCTCTTTCTCCGCCTCCTCCGGCATCTCTAGTTCCTCAATCTTTTTGCGGAACTTTTCCACTTCTATCTGTTGCTCATCGGCCTCGCCCAATTCCTTTTTGATGGCCTTCATCTGCTCACGCAAAAAGTACTCGCGCTGGGTTTTCTGCATCTCTGACTGGGCCTCGCTCCGGACCTTGTGACTCAGTTCGAGTACCTCTAGTTCTTTCGTCAACAGGGTCAGTAGCAGGTGTAACTTTTCGGCGACGCTGCCCAGTTCCAGGAGGCGCTGTGCTTCCTTCAGGTCAATCCTCACCAGGTTGGCGACGGCATAGACGAGTTGCAACGGATTGTCCATATTGGCGATCACCGTGCTCATTTCCTCAGAGACAGCAGGCACCAATTCGCTCAGGCGGCGAAAGATATCTGCAATGTTCCGTTGCAGTGCCTCGATTTCTAATGATGTCTCGACCTTTTCCGGGATCGCGGAAACGCGCGCCGTCAGATAGGGCGACTCGCCGACAAATTCATCTACCCTGATGCGCAGTAATCCCTGCAC
>CAYQTW010000014.1:5596-10414 GCA_964420485.1 uncultured Anaerolineales bacterium | reverse complement strand
TGATCGTCCCGTCCGGCGCTTTGGACAGACGGTGTACCGCTGCGATTGTCCCGATGCGATAAACGTCGTTCGTTCCCGGCGTTTCCATTTTCGGATCACGGCCGGCCACGAGACCGACGAACCGTTTCCCGACCACTGCCTCGTCAATCAGCTGGACAGAGCGCGCCTGGCCGACGCGGATGGGCACCAACGTCATTGGAAAGACAACCATGCCCCGCAACGGCAGAATCGGCAGATGTGATGGAATCTGGATTACCTCGCCACCTATTTCCTTGTCCGGGGCATCGTCGCGTTCTTTCGTGACCACCGGACGACCCAACAAATTTAACAACCCACCTGTTTTTTTTCTTTCCTTATCCGCCATCTGTTCCTAATTTTCCTCCTGTTCCGCTTCGACGACCGGCACGCGCTGTGGCAGCGGGCGCAAAAGTTGTACTTTTAGAAACCCGTTCTCGTAACCAGTCGCGCACCTGTCCGTATGACCGTCATCTTTTATCCCTCCCCGCAAAGCCTACATCCGTTTCCTAATTGTACCACAGTTATGCACCTGACTCAAACGTGGTTGTGGTTGAGGTTAAGGTATCATCAAGCCATTCTCGGCCACCTTGTAGCCGGAATACTGTTCCGACTTGCGGTTGTTCAGACTGATTATAGGGCAGGATTGTGTTTTTGTCTACCGAAGCGGCCGGGTTAGTTGCAATGTCATCGAGTTGAGGATTGTAATTTGACAATGGCACATTAGAAGCCCGGCGAATAAATTCGCGGGGTATCATCTCAATATTCTGGGGCACTTTTAACGTAGCCGCGCTTTCCATAGCGCGTTATGTCCGCGAGGTATGGAAACCTCGGCTACATTGCCCCACTTTATTGAGCAGGTACTTCGCGGGCAACTACTGCCAAGTCCACCTGCGTGGACTGTCCTAGTCGCCGAAGGGCGACTTTGCAGATGTAGCACGCGGTTTTAACCGCCGTGCTTGATGACATTGGGGCTAGTTGCCCTTTCCTGCCAAATAGTGGTATACTATATGCACAGTGTCCGATGGGGGGCACGAACACCGAGACGAGGAGGGGACCATGTCTATCGCCGAAAGTGAACTGAACCGTAATTTTATCGTGGTGGATGCCCAGGCGACGGTGCGGGAGGTGCGCGATCGGGTCACGGCAACCGGGAAGGATTTCGTCTACATCGTCGTCAGACTTGCCAACGGCCGATATGCTGTCCTGTGGTTGGCCGACATCATCCAGGCATTGCAAAAAGAGGACGAGACGTTGTGGACGTGGATGTTGAACGCTGCCCTGGCTGATGTGCCTGACCTGCTCGACCACCGGCTCGCAGACGCGGTCGAACAGGCCGACGTGGACACAGAGGAGGCCAAGAGGCTGACCAGCAAGCCTGGCAAGATGTTGGTGGTGCTGGCGGACGGCCAGGTGTTGGGTTTGATGGGGCGGTGGCGCGGTGTGCCGCTGGGCGTGGACCTGGATTGGTTGAACCAGTCCCCGGAACTGCTTGAAGAAGTGTCATACGTTCTCATAGAAGCGAAGGAATCCATCGGCACATTGACAGCCAAAGAGGGTAAAGATTCGCCCCCACCGGTCGAACTCGAACCGGAGAAACGTTGGATCAACGCCGAGATTCAGGATCACGACCCGGTCGAGCCGCTGCAACTGGGCGAGGTCTACACGCTGGCCTTTGACGTGGACACCGAATTACGCGACACATCTGTGGGAGGAGACGAGTTCGGCTACCGGTTCAAGGACAGCGAGCAACTGGTGACATTGACCATCCAACTCGAAAGCGACGACTTTGAGATTTACACCGAGCCGCAGAAACTCAAAGTGCCGCGCACCGGCAAGTCCAAGGGCAAGGCCCGTTTCGACATTGAGCCCCGGCGCGAAGGCGCGGGCGTGATCAATGCGGTCTTTTTGAAAGATGGCAACTTTATCCAACTCATCACGCTCAAACTCTACACCGGGATCGCTGACCGGGCCGGCGTGCTCGCCGCCGAGACGTTGGGCCGCCCGGTGGACGCCGCCTTTGCCGTCCAGCCCCGGGACGTGAGCCTGATCATCCAGAACACCGGCGCGGGTTTCCAGGTCATCATGACCGGCGCGGTGGGCGCTATGGCGACTTTGCCCATCACGCTGCCACAACTCGACCACATGATCGCCCAGGTGCGCCAGGATTTGTTAGACGTTGTTCACCTGGAGGCCGGCCCCCACAAGACTCACGTTTACCAGACCGGGATAGACATCCCGCCAGAGGTCAACCGGGTGGTCTTGCAGCGGTTGGCCAAAGCAGGCTTTCGGCTCTACCAGCGCATCTTTTACGGCCCGGCTGCCGACGCGCAGGCCAACCTCCTGGGCGACAGGCTGCGCCAGATGGCCCGGCGGGAGAGACTCAAAATTCAGATTTTCTCCCAACAGTTCATGCTGCCCTGGGGTATCCTGTACGTGGCCGACGAGTACGATCCGGACAACATTGACCCCGAGATGTTCCTGGGCCTCAAACACATCGTCGAGCACATTCCACTCCAACCCGGCATGCAGGTGACTGATACCACGATTGACAGCCGCCCCGCCCTGGTCGTCAGTCTCAACGTCAATGCCGACATAGATCAGCAGATGGGAGCCCCGCTCATCGCCGACCAGCGGCGCTACTGGGACACGATCAGCCAGGGCGGCGGCGTGCAGGTGATCGCGCGTGCGAGCCAAGATCAAGTAATACAGGCCCTGGCCGATACCTCCACCTCTGACCAGATTCTCTATTTCTACTGTCACGCCGTTTCCAAATCATTGGCTGAGGGTGGCGGGCCGGACGCTTCAACTCTGGTCTTGAGCGGCAGTCAGCGATTGACTTTGGAGGACCTGCACCTGTTCGCGCCGACCAAAAAGAGCCTGCCGGGTGCGCCGCTGGTGTTCATCAATGCCTGCGAATCGGCCGAACTTTCGCCGCTGTTCTACGATGGCTTTGTGCCCTACTTTATGGCCAAGGGCGCGCGCGGCGTCGTCGGCACCGAGTGCGAGACGCCCGCGCTGTTTGCCGCCGAATGGGCCAGGTGTTTCTTCGACCAGTTCCTGGCCGGTGAGCCGCTAGGCCAGATTTTCCTGAACCTGCGTCAAGAGTTCTACCACGAACACAACAATCTGTTGGGGCTTTTGTACGCGCTGTACGTTGACGGCGACACGCGCATCGTGCCCGCCGTGCAATTGATGTGACTCGATCCGATACACTTACAAAAAGGAGATGAACCAATGTCTGAAAAACCATCTGCAACAGGCTCCGCCGATTCCAGTCTGCGCCATTTCCGGGAATACGTGGCCGCGGGGATCGCCATCATCGTCATTCTAGGCACGCTCGTGATGATGATCATGGCCCTGCGTTACGTGGGGTCGTCCGACCAGTTTGCGCGTGTAAAAGACCTGCTGTTGATCGTCAACCCGCTGCTGGGCGTCGTCATCGGCTACTACTTTAACAAGGTCAGCACCGAGGCGCGGGCCGAAAGCGCCGAGGCGACGGCCCAGAGCGCCGCACTCAGCGCGCAACAGGCGACTGAGGCACGCAACGCCGCCGAGACAGAGGCCCAGGCAGCCAGGACTGAGGCGGAGGAAGCCATGTCCACCCTAAGCGCGGTCAGCCAGGCGGCCGAGAAAATGCTTTCTCAGGCCCCGGCCCCCGGCGTGCTCGGGGTGAGCGAAGAAGGTGAGCCTATCGAAGACGCACGCCTGGAACTCCAGGTTGCGCTGGCCCGCGCCAGACGTGTCATCGGGAATGAACAATGACCAATGAACAATAACCAATGAACGAAAACGGCCCAGCCGTGCGGCAGTGAGAGGAGGCGAACATGGACGAGATCAAGTATCTGGACTTGGACCTGCTGATCGAACGCGCCGGGAAAGGGTACACGGCCCGGGTGCTGAACTCCCCGGCCGGCCAGGCCAGCGCCGGTTTCAGCCTGCCTTTCTCGGAACTGGAACTGGAGAACTTTTGCTGAAGGAGAAACGATGTCCAAACGATACCTGACCGTCATACTGACTGTCCTGCTACTCACCCTGGCGGCCTGCACACCGCCGACGCCCCCACCAGCCACGCCGCTGGTCATCAGCGAGGTGCAGACCGGCGCCGCCGGCAACAATAATCTCGAATTCATCGAACTCTACAACGCCACCACCGCCCCGCTCGACCTGGAGGGCTACGCGCTGGTCTACCGGCTGGCGACGAGCGCCGACGACCTGCCCATCTACGCCTGGTCCGCAAGCACAGCCGTCCCGGCCCACGGTCACTACCTCTTAGTGCGGGCCGGGCAAGAGATTGGTCTCGTGCCCGACGCCGAGTTCGACCAGCCCCTCAACACCACGGGCGGCGGCCTGGCGCTGCTGGACCCCGGCGGCAACGTCGTGGACAGCGTCGGGTGGGGCAACGCGCCGGAGCTGTTCACCGAGGGCAGCCCGGCCCCCGTGCCCGAAAACGACACCTCCATCGAGCGGCTGCCCGGCGGCGAGGAGGGCAACTCGAACGACAGCGGCGACAACTCGGCCGATTTCGCCGTCAACACCACGCCCGCCCCGCAGAACGTCGGCAGTCTGCCCACGCCGGTCGAGGCGCAGCGGTTCTTTATCACGCTCATCGCGCCGCCCTCCGTCGAGCCGGGGACGCAGTTCGACTACCAGTTGGAGGTGATTAACCACACCGGCGGCGCGACCCACGATGTGCAGATCGAGTTCACCGTCCCCCTCAGCCTGACCGTCGCCAGGGTTTCCGACGGCGGGCAGGCGGACGGCAATCTGGCACAGTGGACGCTGGCGGAGATGGCGGACGGC
>CAYQTW010000014.1:0-5586 GCA_964420485.1 uncultured Anaerolineales bacterium | reverse complement strand
GCCTGACTATCGTTAGCGTCTCCGACGACAGCGAGGTGAGCGGACTCCCCCCCGCTTCGGGGGGGGTGGGGGGGGTAGTGCAGTGGACACTGCCAGAGATGACCGACGGCGAGACGGTCTCCCGCCGCGTGACCGTCGAGACGCCGCTGACCTACGCCACGTTGCTGGCGCGGGATTACAGCGTGCAGGCGAGCGATTGGTCCGATGAGGCGTTCGGCGCGCCGGTGCGCACCCGTGTCGAGGGCGGCATCATTCCCATCGTGGCGGCCCGCTCCCCCTCCTTACTGGGCGAGATCGTCACCGTCGAAGGGATCGCCACGATGTACACCGGCGGCTACTATGCCGGAACGAACAACGCCAAGTTCTATCTCCAGGACGAGAGCGGCGGCATCCAGATCCAGTGCTTTGACAGCAACGGCACGCCGCCGGTGGTGGCGCTAGGCGACCGGGTGCGCGTCACCGGCGAGGTGGGGGCCTACCGCAACTCGATGCAGATCGTACCGGGCAGCAACCCGGACGACGTCATCATCCTGGGCCAGGAGAACGCGCCCGCGCCCCAGGAAGCCACCGTCGCGCAGGCGGCGAGCGATCCGGCCATGTCGGGGCGACTGATCGCCGTCACCGGCCAGGCCACCCGCGTCGAAGAGTTCACCTACAGTTACGAAATAGACCTGGCCGATGACCAGGGTAACGTCGCGCTGGTCTATGTGGACAAACTGACCGGGATGGAACTGGAGGTCGAGCAAGTCGAGGTCGGCCACCTCTACACCATCGCCGGCGTCAGCGAGATGTACAACGAGATTTTCCAACTCAAGCCCCGCGTCCCCGCCGACATCGCTGAGGTCTTCCCTCCCGTCCTGGCAGTCGAGGCGGACGCACCCCACAACATTCTGCCCGGCGAGACGCTCGTTTATACTTTTACCGTCTTTAACCACACCGATGCGCCTTTCACCGGCGTGATCGTCACCAGCACCCTGCCGGTCGAGAACGCGACGCTGGCTGCCATCGAGGATGGCGGCGAGCAAGAGGACGGCGTGCTGCACTGGACGATCCCCACGCTGCCGGCCCACGATAACCGCAGCGTCCGCTTTGCCGTCACCGTCACGGGCGACGCGGGCACCATCGCCATCGAAAGTTACGCCGCCTGGGCCGACGAGTGGCCGGCCCACGAGACGGGGCTGCCACTCCTGACCTTTATCGGCGACAGCGTCCCCATCTATGCCATCCAGGGGCCGGGTTTCGCTTCCCCCTACAAACTGGACTTTGTGGACACCGAGGGAGTGGTCACCGGCATTTTCCCCGGCCTGGAGGGTTTCTGGATGCAGGGGTTGGAGCCGGACGATGACCCGGCCACCTCCGAAGGGCTGTTCGTCTTTACCGGCGAAATGCAGGTCAAGGTACAGGTGGGCGACCAGGTGGAGGTACACGGGCGCGTGCGCGAGCGCTCGAACCAGACCGAACTGCACATCACCGCGCCCGGAGACGTGGTCACTGCCGCCGCCGGCCTGGAGATGCCCAAACCGGTCGAACTGCACCCGCCGGTGGAGACGGCGGCGGCGGCCGCCTACTACGAGCCGCTGGAGGGTCAACTGGTCAGCGTCACCGAGCCGGCCGTCGCCGTCGCGCCGACCTCCAAGTACGGCGAATACGTCCTCGTACGGGCCGAGCACGGGGTCAAGCGCGTCCTGCGCGGGCAGGAGACCGGATTGTTCATCACGGTGGACGACGGGGCTATGACCCGGCACGACGACAGCACGACGCTGCCTTACACCATCCGCACCGGCGACGGCGTGGGCCACCTGGTCGGCCCGCTGGCGTTCACCTTTGACAACTACAAGATCGAGCCGCTAGAGCCACCGGCGACGATTCCCGTGATCGAGGGGCCAATCCCGCAACTGGAGCAGCCCGGTTCCGACCAGTTCAGCGTCGCCACTTTTAACGTCGAGAACTTTTTCGACAACCAAGACCCGCACCTCCCCAGCGACCCGCCCAAGCCCACGCGCAGCGAGTACGAGCGCAAGCGCGACCAGGTCGTAGAGACCATCGTGGCGTTGGGCGTGCCAACGGTTATCGGCCTGCAGGAAGTGGAGAACATCGGCGTGCTGGAGGACGTGGCCGCCCAGCCCGGCCTGGCCGAGTACGGCTACCAGACCGCACTGATCGAGGGGCCGAGCAGCCGCGACATTGACGTGGGATTCCTGGTACGCGGCGACCGGGCCACGCTGGAGGGGGCAGGCCAGTACCAGGCCCCGGAGGGCCTCTTTAGCCGCCCGCCGCTGATGATCACCGTCACTGTGCATCACCGGCCTGAAAGAGCCGGTGCTGGGTCACATTCGGCCGGCGACGTGACCGTCTACGCCATTGCCAACCATTTCATCTCCAAATCCGGCGGCGAGGCGCTGACCGAGCCGCGCCGCGTGCTGGAGGCGCAGTGGAACGCTCACCTGGTAGACCAAATCCTGGCCGCCGACCAGGACGCTTACGTCGTCGTCCTGGGCGACCTGAACGATTATTACGACTCGGCCCCGCTGCGGGCGCTGACCGAGGGCGACACCCCCGGCGGGCAGTTGGTCAACGTGGCGGACGCGCTGTCCCCGCAGGAGCGATACTCTTACATCTTTCAGGGCGTCTCCCAGTTGCTCGACCACATTCTGGTGACGCCTGCGCTGGCGGCGCGGCAAGTGCGCGTGGAGGCGCTGCACATCAACGCCGACTATCCGCCTCCCGACCTGGATGACCCCACCCCGCGCCACTGCTCGGACCACGACCCGGTGGTGGCAGTGTTTGAGGTGGGGGAGTAAAAGGACTGTGACGAAGCGGCGGGTGATCGTGGTCGGAGGAGGCGCGGCCGGCTTGATGGCTGCCGGGCAGGCCGCCGGACTAGGGGCCGAAACATTGCTCCTCGAAAAGATGGCCCGTCCGGGACGCAAGTTGCGCATCACCGGCAAGGGACGTTGTAACCTGACCAACGTAACCCCGGTGTCCGAATTCATCACCCATTTCGGCCCCAACGGGCGGTTCCTGCGCCAGGCTCTTGCCCGGTTCTCCACCTCCGAACTCGGAGCCTTTTTTGGAGAATTGGGGGTTCGCACTGTGACCGAGCGCGGGGGACGGGTCTTTCCGGCCAGCGGGCAGGCTCAAGATGTGGTGGACGCGATGGTGGGGTGGATTCGCAAACGTGGCGTGACGGTGCAGACCCGGTCGCCGGTGGAGCGATTGCTCGTCGAGGACGGGCGAGTGGTCGGGGTGTTGGCCGCCGGGCGGGTTTATCGCGCGGACGCCACAATCATTGCCACTGGCGGGGCGTCCTATCCTGCCACCGGCTCGACCGGGGATGGGTACCGGCTGGCCGCATCGGTGGGACATTCCATCGTGCCGATTCGACCGGCGCTGGTTCCCCTGGAGACGGCCGGGAACATAGCCCCCAGGTTGCAAGGACTGAGTCTGCGCCACGTGACCGTCCGGGTGTGGGTCAATGGGAAAAAGCGGGCCGAACAGTTTGGCGAAATGCTCTTTACCCACTTTGGCCTTTCTGGGCCGATCATCCTCTCCCTGAGCAGGCAGGTCGTGGACGCGCTGCGCCTGGGCCAGAGCGTGACCATCTCGATTGATCTCAAGCCGGCCCTCGACGAGCGCAAGTTGGATGCACGCCTTCTCCGCGACCTGGACGGGTTTGGCAAGCAGCGGTTCCGCACATTGCTCAAGGAGTTGCTCCCCAGAAAACTGATCCCGGTGTGCATAGATGCGACGTCCATCTCCCCGGACAAGGCCGGGCACCAGATCACGGCCCAGGAGCGTAAGCGATTACGGACGTGGTTGAAGGATTTTCGCCTGGAGGTGACCGGGCACCGCCCTTTTGCGGAGGCGATCATCACTGCCGGCGGGGTGGACACGCGAGAGGTAAACCCGCGCACGATGGCTTCGCGCCTGGTGGAGGGGCTCTATTTCGCCGGCGAGGTGCTGGACGTAGACGCCGACACCGGCGGCTACAATCTGCAAGCGGCGTTTTCTACCGGTTGGGTCGCGGGCCGGGCTGCGGCGCGACAAGAAAGCGATGATTGATGAGAACATCATCTGAGACCGAATGTTCCGAATACTCCTTGCGCTTGATGCAGATCGCCAGTTCCATCACCGCCCAACTCGACCTGGACCCTCTGCTCCAGGAGATCGTGGACACAGCAACGGAACTCGTCGGGGCCGAGTTCGGCGGCATATTGGTACTCGATGAGCAAGACCCGACCCGCTACGAGGTCCTGCGCATCCACGGCTGGCCTACCCCGTGCGGCCTGGCCCAGCCCCAGGGACGCGGTATCCTGGGCCTGCCGCACAAGGAGGGCCGTCCGCTGCGCCTGGCACGGGTTGACCAGCATCCGGCCAGCGTGGGATTTCCCGCCGGACACCCGCCGATTGGCCCCTTCCTGGGCGTGCCCCTGCGCTTCCGCGACCGCGTGCTGGGGAGCCTGTTCCTGGGACAACGGCTGGGGCACCCGCCTTTCACCCCGGAAGACGAGGCGCTGCTGACCGGCCTGGCCGACCTGGCCACCGTGGCTATCGAGAACGCCCGCCTCTACGCCAAAGTGGAGGAGATGGCTCGTCTGCAGGAGCGGGAGCGACTGGCCCACGACCTGCACGACACAGTGGCCCAGCTCTTTTACAGCATCGGCCTCGAGGCGGAGCGCGGGCTGGAGGCATTGAACGCTGATCGCGCTCCACTTGCCCATCTGGAGGCCATTCACTGCATGGCAGCCCGGGGGAGCGTGGAGGTGCGCAACGCCATCTTTGCACTTGCACGCAGCACCAGCCGGGAGACTCTCCCTTGTGTGTTGCAAACACTGGTGCAAGAGTTCGAGGAAGCTGTGGACATCGAAACCTGCCTGATACTGCCTCCGCAACTGGCACTCCCGAACGCCGAACTGCGCGGCGTGGTGGTGCGCGTCGTACAGGAAGCGCTGGCCAACGTGCGCAAGCACGCCCAGGCGACAATGGTGCTGGTCAGCCTTTCCGCTAACAGCGACACTTTGACCGTGACAGTGCAGGACAACGGCGTTGGAATCCCTCCCTCCCGTCTGCCGACTGTGATGCAAGGTGACGGCTACCACGCCGGCGTCTTTACCTTGCGCACGATGGTGGAACGGGCCGGCGGGGGGCTGAGCCTGATGAACGGGGAGGAGGGAGGGCTAATAGTCAAGGCTCAACTGCCGCTGCCACGGGACGAAACGAGAGACGAATGATCCGCATAGTGGTTGTTGACGATCACGAAATCGTGCGCCGGGGTATCTCGGCTATTCTGCAAGGCGACCCCGAGTTCCAGGTCGTCGGAGAGGCTGCGGACGGCAAAGAGGCGCTGCGTGTTATCCGGGAGACCCAACCAGACGTGGCACTGGTGGACGTGCGACTTCCCAAAATCAGCGGCATCGAACTTTGCTACCGCATCCAGCGTGAATCGCCGCAAGTGCAGGTGCTGATCCTGACCAGTTACCTCGACGGCAATGTCGTCCGAGAGTGCATCAGCGCCGGAGCGAAAGGATATGTGTTAAAGGACGTGGTCAGCACCGACCTGCGACGTAGCATCCACGAGTTGGTGCG
>CAYQTW010000013.1:0-19377 GCA_964420485.1 uncultured Anaerolineales bacterium | reverse complement strand
CTGACTCGCTGACTCGCTGACTCGCTCATTCGCTCCAAAATCCTCTCCGGCGTAATCGGCAACTCGTAGAAACGAATGCCGATGGCATTGTAAATCGCGTTGGCGTAGGCTGCAGCGACCGGATTCATAGCCGCCTCGCCGATGCCCTTGGCGCCAAAGGGGCCACTGGGCTCATAAGTATGCGCAAAGTGGACGGCGAGGTTGTCAACGTAGAGGCTCTCACCGATGGAGGGCGTCTTGGCGTCAATCCAATACCCCTTGGATGTGAGTTGTCCATCCGCGTCCCACTCGTTGCCCTCGTAGAGGGCGTAGCCTGCGCCCTTTGCCAGCCCGCCTTCGAGTTGCCCGGCCGCCATCTCTGGATTGATGACGGTGCCACAGTCGCTGCCCAGCGCGGCTTTCACCGTGCGCACCTGCCCCGTCCACGTGTCCACCTCCACCTCCACGAACACGGTGACGTAGGCCGGCGGGCAGTGCACCGGCCGGTAACTCTCCACGGCGGCGATGGTCTTCCAACTCTCGGTCCAGCAGCGGGTGGCGAGTTCGGAGAGCGTCATGCGCCGGTCGGGGATCGCCGGGGCGTAGATGACGCCTTGCCCCAATTCCTCGTCTGGCTTGAGCACCAGCGCCTCCGGCATCACGTTCAGGTAACGCGCCGCCGTCTCCAACAGTTCCCGCCGCACCGACTGCGCCGCCTTCACCGCAGCGCCGCCCCCGGCGTAGACCCCCCGCGTGGCGTGCGTGACGCAGTCGTAGACCGTCGAGCAGGTCTCGGCCGGGGCCAGGTTCACTTTGTCCAGCGGCACGCATAATGCCTCGGCCACCAGTTTCGCCAGCGCCTCCAGCGTGCCCCCGCCGTGATCCATCAGCGCGGTTATCACGTCCACCGAGCCATCAATGTTGATCTTGACCATCGCGCCGGAAAAGTCAATCACGTCCCCAGACTGAGGCGCACCCGCGCTGGAGGTATGGAACCCACGTCCCACCCCAATGCCCCGGGCGAATCGGCGATTCAGCGAGTCAGCGAAAGAGCGATCCGCCGACTCACCGACTCGCCGACTCGCCGACTCGCCGACTCGCCTCTCCCAACCGATTAACTCGGCTCCCCGGCGGAGCAATTCCGGCACGCCGTCGCTCTGCACAATCGAGCGCACCAGTGGCCCCTGCCCCCAGAAAGTATCCCCCAGGCCGACATAGTTCTTGAGCCGCAATTCGAGGGGGTCCATTCCCAGTTTCTCGGCCAGTTCGTCCATCAGCGACTCGGTGGCGAACGTGACCTGCGGGTTGCCGAACCCCTGCATGGCGCAGGAGATGGCCTTGTTGGTGTAGACCGCCGTGCCACGATAGCGCACGTTGGGCAGCCTGTAGAGCGAGACCAGCCAGCCGGCGCACACCCCCAGGAACGAATAAGCCTGAATGTTGTGCGCGCCGATGTCGGCGATCAGTTCCATCTCTGCGCCGGTCAGCGTGCCATCGTTCTTGGCCGCCAGTTTCAGGTGGATCTGGGTGCCGTAGCGGGTGTGGTCGTGCGCGTCCTCCTCCCGCGTCAGCATCAGTTTGACCGGACGGCGGGCCTTGAGCGCCAGCGCGGCACAGATGGGGATGGGCGGGTTCATCTGGATGCTGGAGCCGAACGTGCCACCGATGGGCACGCGCTTGACGTTGACCTTGCTCAGCGGAATGTCGAAAATCTGCCCCAGCAGGATGCGCACGTTGTGGATGGACTGCGTCGTCGGCCAGACAGTCAGCCCGCCGTCCGGCTCTGGACGGCAGACCACCGACTTGGGTTCCATCTGCGCGTGGTAGATTTTCTGCGTCTTGAACGTGCCCTCGACGATCACATCCGCCTCGGCAAAGGCCCGCTCCACGTCACCCTCCTCGACCGCGCGGGCGCAGGCGACATTGTTCTCGATCTCGATTGTATCTTCGCCCCACATCACCGTGTCATAGATCGGCTCGGCTCCTGGCTGCATCGCCTCGACCGGGTCGGTGAGCACGGGCAAGACCTCGTACTCGACCTCGATGGCGCGGACGGCCTTTTCGGCCAGTTCCTCCGTCTCTGCCGCCACCGCCGCCACTGCTTCCCCCATGCGTCGCACCTTGTCCGCCAGGACGTAGTGGTCCTTGTGCAAGACCGAGGGGATGGTGATGATGCGCTCGTTGTAGCGTACTTGCGGAATGTCGTCGAAGGTGATGCAGACCGCGCCCAACGCCTCCGCCGCGCTCACGTCAATGTGCTTGACGCGGGCATGGGCGTAGGGGCTGGACAGGATGCGCCCGTGCAACATGCGGGGCAGGCTGATATCAACGGTGTACTTTTCCTGCCCCGTCACTCTGGCGATGCCGTCTTTGCGAGGCGTTACTTTGCCTAGTATGTTGAACTGCTGTTGCTTCATAATACCCTTCTTCCTGCGTGTACCTGCCAAGAGGTCGTTATCTTTTATCCTTTTTGGGCAGATTGCGTCCGTAACGTCAATCTCTCCTTCATTCCCATCCACAGCAAGAACTCGACATCCAGCGGAACATCTGCAAATTGCTGCCGTATCTCCTGCTGATAAGAGCGGTATTTGTCGTAGCTATCAAGACGACTCCAAGTACACGAATAAGGCCAGAGAATGCCATACTCCTCAAGTTGCTCAATGAACTTGCGATCTAGTGGCGCGTGGCAGAGGGTGGTTGTGCTTTGGCGTCGTCAGCGGCTCAAGGGACAGAAGCGTTCCAGGTGAAGCAGCCTCGCCGGCCCCGCGATGGTGACTCCGTAGAAAATAGCCGGCTTGGGCCCGTGAAGGAATCTATCGAGCGTCCCGTTTGCGACAGTGGTTCCGGTCACCAGGGCCAGGTCACACCACTCGAGGTGTTCCGCAGTCTTTTCCGGCCCCCATATTCTCACCCCGCGCTTTTCCCGACCAATGTTTTCGCCATTGAGATCGGTGACCCGCAGGTCGAATTGCTGAGAGATCGCCTCTGCCATTCGCGGCTGGAACCCCACCAGGGCTATCTTGCGACCACCGTATCTCTCCTTCAGGTATTCGACCAGTTTCTGGGCACACTTGTGCGGGTCATCATCCTTGCAATGGATAGAGCCAGAGACGAGTCCCGTGTATCTCATCACTGCATTGAGAGTAGAGATGAACACTGCCCGGCAAAAGTTGTCCTTCAAATCCATCTCTAGCACTTTTGCCAGAGTCCCGCCAAAGTCGCCGTACATATCGGTAAAAGCCTGCCCCTGGGCCCCCTGGAACTCGGCCTGCATCAGCCTCTCTTTCCCTCTGACCAGGGGATAGTCCCTCTCCTTTGGATTACCAATGGCCTCCTCCGGAGAGAGGGGGAAGGCGCGAACAATGATCTCTTTTGCCCCAAGGTCGTTTTGCTGGACAATTTGTGCCAGGTTTTCCTGAAGAACTTTTAACTGCTTCATAGTCCAACCGTATAGAACCTTTTTTCGTATCTTCTCAATAGGTAGGGGCGAACCCTTGCGGTCGCCCTTGTGGGCAAGAGCAAGTCCTGCCCCTACCCCAGGATATTGAGAAGATACCTTTTTTCGACGTTGGTGTTATAGCATATTCTTTTCCCACTGTCAAATGTTTTCGCCCCGGTCATCAAAACAGTGGCCTCAGCATTTCCACCCACCCAGGGAGACGTGATGATAGGGCTTCGGCTCAAGAAACGCCATCCGATAACCAGAAAGCCCCGCTAACGTGGGCTAAGGCTGAGGCACTTGTACACTTTAGGGGTTGATCAGAGAACTACCGAGGTTATACTAGCGGAGATGGGACTGGATATGAGCCAGTTCCCTACAAACAAGCACCTGACGTCACGAACGAGGTTGTCACCGGGGAATAATCAGAGCGGTAGCAAGATGCAGAGTGCCTAGTCGGCGGTTAGCACCGAGGGTATCTTTTTTCCATCAGATGTATTGTCCACCATCAACCTTTATCACTTCGCCGGTAATGTGCCGCGCTCTGTCCGAACACAGAAAGGTGACGAGGTGGGCCACGTCTTCCGGTTGGCCCATCCTGCCCAACACGATTCCCGCTACAAACCCGGCCTTTGCCTCGTCAGAGAGCGCCCGCACCATGTCTGTCTCTGTGATCCCAGGCGCAACAGCGTTCACGTTGACCCCGTAGGGACCTAGGTCACGCGCCACGGACTTTGTCAGACCAATGACGCCGGCCTTGGCCGCCGAATAGTTGGGGCCGGCTTGACGGCCGCGTAATCCGTGAATCGAGGCAATGTTGACGATCTTGCCTGCGCGTTGCCGGCGCAAGATGGGCGCCACGGCGCGGGTATAGTTGAAGGTACCTTTCAGATCCACATCCAGCACCCGGTCCCACTGCGCCTCGTCCATGTCCCAGATCGTTTCGTTCTGGTGGATACCCGCGTTGTTGACCAGGATGTCCAGCTTCCCCCAGGCAGTGATCACCTGCTCCACCACCAGCTGAGCTGAGGCAAAGTCGGCCACGTCCGCCTGGAAGGCCAGTCCCCGGCGATCCAACTCTTTGAGTCGTTCCACCACTTTCCGGGCCTGCTCCACATTCTGGCGATAGGTAAAAGCCACGTCGGCGCCGGCGGCAGCCAGATCTACCACAATGGCACGCCCGATGCCTCGACTGCCGCCAGTAACCAGAGCAACTTTGCCCCTTAACGACTCCACGACCTCGCTTCCTCAACCTTAATATCTTCCAATATCAGTCCATGAAGATGCCGCCGTTGACGTCCAGCACCTCCCCGGTGATGTAGCCAGCGACGTCAGAGACGAGGAACAATACCGCTTCGGCCACATCTTCTGGCGTGCCCAATCTGCCGACGGGGATTTCCTTTATGGCTTGCCGCCACCTATTCGACTTGCTACGCAGGGTCTCGGTCTCGATCCACCCAGGGGAGACGGCGTTGACGCGAATGCCGTAGGAGCACATCTCGCAGGCTAGGGTCCTGGTGAAACTGATCACCCCGGCCTTGGAGGCTGCGTAATGCGCGTTGCCGGTGGTGCGGGTCTTGCCGTCCACCGAGGCGACGTTCACGATCACTCCCTGACGTTGGGCCATCATCTGTCTGGCCGCGGCCTGGGAACAGAGAAATGTACCCTTGAGATTGATAGCCATCACCAGATCCCACTCTTTTTCCTCTATCTCGACGATGGGGGCGCTGGGATATATCCCGGCGTTGTTCACCAAGATATCCAACCCGCCAAAAGCCTGGACTGCTCTCTCCGTCAGCGCCTCCGCGTCCTGGCGCTGGGTGACGTCTACCTGCAAGGCTATGGCCTGGCCTCCCTGGGCCTCGATTTCTTGCGCCGTCTGCCGCGCCGCCTCCAGGTTGATGTCACTGACAGCGACGACTGCGCCCTCACGCGCCAGAGTCAAGGCGATGACTCGACCAATGCCCTGACCGGCTCCCGTCACTGCGGCTACCTTTCCCTTCAATCTCATCGCTGTTCCCCCTTCAAACCGAACCAATCTGTTCAGCATAAAGCACTTCGATACTTGACAAATCGTCTACCGGCTCTTTATCATACAGAACCTCTACAACTGTATCTGGGCCTTCAAAGCAAATGTTCCACTGTCCCTGGTGTTGATTGAACAAACAATCGGGGAAAAGCATGTGGTGATGCCAGGGAATGTTCCTTGCGTTTAGATCGTTGGCTCTTTGCAGGACGATCTGCATTTTTTCGTTGCCGGAACTCGTTGTTCCCCGGTCTCGGTCCAGGATGGTATCTCCGTGGAGCATTTTTACGAGTTCTCGATCAGCCTCCACGTGCGGCTCATCAGAATAAACCACATACGTCTGATCATCCGTTCTGTTTTCGAGCACAAATGCGTGTTTGTCATGGCGCTCGTTAAACACACAGTTGGGAGTAAACATGTGAAAATGCCATCTTTTCCCCTGTGCCTGCCATAACCTGGCTTGTTCCTGGACCTGATCAATCGTAATTTCTTTCATCAGCCTCAGCCTATCTTGCTGTACGCCTCCACGATCACGCTCTTGGCCTGGCGTCGGCCCTCGCCGAAAGGCCCCGCCCGGAGTTGATCCAGGGCCTGGCGCGCACTCGCCTTGCGCTGGCGGGTCTCCTCAGAGACGTAGCCCAGCGCCTCCGCAGCCGCCAATCCCGCCAGCCGCCCTTCCTCCATGGCAGTGCTGGCCTCCTCGACGCCGGCAATATCCCCGGCCACGTAGATGCCGGGCAATGTAGTTTCCATATTCTCATCATGCAGAGGGACGTGACCGCCCAGGGAGGAAACGTAGGTAAACTGGCAGCCGGCCATCCAGGCCAGTTCGGACAGGGGAGAAAGCCCCACGGCCAGGCAGATAGTGTCCACCTCCAACGTCTGCTCGGAACCGGGGATGGGTTGCCAGTTCTCGTCGACGCGGGCGATGGTAGCCGAGCGAACGGAGTCAACGCCGTCAGCCCGGAGGATGGTGTGAGAAGTCAAGATGGGTACCCCGGCCCGGCGGACTTTGGAGGCATGCACGCCGTAACCCCCGATGCGAGGCAAACCTTCGATGACCGCCACCACCTCGGCTCCGGCTTGCAGCAATTGGTAGGAGACGATCAGCCCCACGTTACCCGCCCCGATCATCAACACCCGCCGGCCCGGCAAGACGCGGTGGATGTTGACCACGGTCTGGGCCGCGCCGGCGCCCATCACGCCGGGCAGCGTCCAACCGGGAAAAGCCAGCGCATTCTCGGATGCCCCCGTCGCCAGGATCAATTTCTGATAATGCAACAACTCGCTGCGCCCATCGCACTTCAAGGCCAGGTTGTGGCCCTCGAAAATGCCCCAGCAGACAGTGTCCAGCAACACCTCGGCGTTGCAATCCTCGCTCTCGGCCAATAATTGCTCGCCGATGTCGAAACCGCGCGTCCCGGCACGGTGAGCCTGGGAGCCAAAGAACTTGTGCAGTTGCTTGAACAGTTGGCCGCCAGGACTCTGGTTCTCGTCCACGACCGTGACCTGGGCTCCCGCCCGTCTGGCTTCGATAGCCGCCATCAGGCCGGCAGCCCCGGCGCCTACGATTGCAATCTCTGTCGTTTTCGTCACCTGTAGGACCTCCCCATTCTCAAGTCAACCCGTGAACGCGCCGCACCCGTTCGAGAATCTCGGACGGCGCGCTCTTAAAGTACAAGGCTCTGCTCTTCTCCAGCCCGACGCTCGCGCGCAGACTGACGAGAGTCTCCGCCAACTTCAACCCGGCGGCGCTACAATCTACCACGGGCACGCCGGTACCGGGTATCTCGTTGTAGCCGTGCAGCGTCAGGATAGGCCCGTAGTAGCCGCAGCCGACCACGATCACCTCCGCCCCGTCCTCGATGCACTGTTGCGCCACCCGCTCAAAATTGGGAATCAGACGCCGGTGGGGGTCGGTGACACTTTCCAGGAGCAGTTCCAGATCGGAGGGAGGATCGAGCGTGCGCACGGGGCGGACGATGGCCCGGTCTTGCAACCCGTAAAGACGGAGGTCCATTTCGATGGTGGGGATCACCCCCGGGGCGACGGTGATGACGGCGAATTTAAAACCCAGCGTGGTAGCCAGAAGCATGGTCGCCTCGCCTATGCCGACGACGGGGATGTCCACCGCTGCGCGCGCTTCCCACAGGGGATCGGCCCAGCAGCCTAGAACCACACTATCGAACCCATCGCGCTCAGCGGCGATGGTGTTCTCCACGACCGCGCGGTTGTTCAGCAACTCGGTGTACAAAGTGCGTACATAGTCGCCAGAGACCGGCACGTGCCGCAACACCACTTCCGTACCGGGATACGCAACTCTTGGAAAGTACCCACGCAACGCTTCCCACAACGGGTCGAGCACCGGCGCACCAGACGTAGCCTCATTCCACAGTATTCTCATCACCCTTAACCTCAACCTTAGCCTTAATGTATCTTCTCAATAGGTAGGGGCGAACCCTTGCGGTCGCCCTTGTGGGCAAGAGCAAGTCCTGCCCCTACCCCAGGATATTGAGAAGATACGCCTTAACCTTAACCCACCAACCGTCTAGTCGCCTCGACAATGTCCTCGACCTTGGGCATTATGAACTTTTCCAACGGCGGACTGAACGGCACCGGCACGTTGGCCGCCGTCACGCGCGCGATGGGGGCGTCCAGATAGTCGAAAGCCTCTTCTATCACCCGAAACGCTATCTCTCCATTGACCCCGGCCCGTCCGCACTCCTCAGAAGCGATAATCAGCCGGTTCGTCTTTTTCACCGACTCAACGATGGTGCCCACGTCCAGCGGCACCAGCGTGCGCGGGTCCACCACTTCCGCCTCGATCCCTTCCGCGGCCAGAATTTCCGCCGCTTCGAGAGCCTTGCGAACCATCAGTTGGTACGCCACAATCGTCACGTCGCCGCCTTTGCGCTTGACATCCGCCACGCCAAAGGGGATGGTGTACTCTTCTTCGGGCACCGGCCCTTTGGCCTGATAATACAACAGAGCGTGCTCGAAGAACACCACCGGATCATCGGCCCGGATGGCCGTCTTGAGCAGCCCCTTGGCGTCATACGGAGTAGACGGGATGGCTACCTTGATCCCCGGTGTGTGCATGATCCAGGCCTCGTTCCGGCCCGAATGTTGGGCCGCGCCGGAGCGTCCCAGGCTGTTGCAGGTGCGTATCACGACCGGCGTCGTGATCTGGCCGCCGTTCATATAACGGATCGCGCCCACCTGGTTCGACAGTTCTTCCATACAACATCCCAGGAACGTAGAGAACATTATCTCGGCCACCGGCCTCACACCAACCATGGAGGCTCCCAACGAAAGCCCGACAATAGCGTCCTCCGAGATTGGCGTATCCTTGACGCGCTCCGGCCCGAACTCGGCCAGCAGCCCCTTGGTGATCCCGAAATTGCCGCCTATCGCGGCGATGTCCTCACCCAACGTGACCACCATTGGATCACGCGCCATCTCTTCCCGCAGGCCCTCATTTACCGCCTCGGCGAAAGTGATCTCACGCATTACAACACCTCCTCGACAAACAGATCTTCCAACGCCTCTTCGGGCGCCGGATATGGGCTTTCGTCGGCAAACTTGAGCGCAGCTTCTATCTCTGCCTCGACCGTCGCTTCAATATCACTCAGTCGCGCCTCATCCACAATCTCGTTTTCCAAAAGGAGAGAGCGATAGCGCGGCAATGGGTCATTCAGCTTGGCCTTTTCGACGTCCTCCTTGGGGCGATAGGTTTGTGGATCGCCCTCTTCGTGACCCCGTATGCGGGGAGCATAACAGACCAACAATGTCGGCCCCTCGCCTCGTCGCGCCCGGGCCACGGCAGCCGAGGCTGCCTCGTGGACGGCCAACACGTCGTATCCATCTACGCCCACTCCGGGGATGCCATACGCTCTGGCTCGCTCGGTCAAGTCTGTTAGATTGATGGCATTCCACGTGGAGAGAGAAATCCCCCATCCATTGGCCTCCAGCACGTAGAGAATAGGGAGCGACCAAATCGAGCCCATGTTGACCGCCTCGTGAAAAGACCCTCGGTTCGACGCGCCGTCGCCAAAGAAACAAGCCACTACCCGGCCATCTTTTTTATACTGGCTACCCCACGCGGCCCCGGTCGCCAGGCCAATGCCGCCCGCGACGATGCCGTTGCAGCCCAAGAGGCCGCAGCCAAAGTCGCTGATGTGCATTGAGCCACCCTTACCCTTGTTATAGCCCGTGGCCTTGCCGTACAGTTCGGCAAACATGCGGTCCATCCGCATTCCCTTGGCCAGGCAATGGCCGTGGCCACGATGAGTGCCTGTGATATAGTCCGTCGGATCCAAAGCCCCGCACACACCCACGGCGATGGCCTCCTCCCCGATGTAGGAATGAATGAATCCGGGAATCTTGCCCTGTGAGAAAACGTCTATCGCCGTTTCCTCAAAACGGCGGATGCGCAGCATGGCCTCGTAGAACTCGGCATGCTTTTCTTTACTCAATGTCATCTTGTACCTCCATAACGCAGCCTCTTGCCGCAACCAAACCTTTTGGGACACGGATTAACACGGATTTCACGGATTCTTGTTTCTTTTTATCTGTGTTCATCTGTGTAATCCGTGTCCTAAAAAGATTCTCGCACATGACGCAAATCCTGTGCAGTAATTCTATAGATTCAATGTAACCGAGGTTTCCATACCTCGCGGGCCTGGCGCGCTATGGAAAGCGCGACTACGTCCAAGTTCATATCAGCGTCTGGTACGGATCTTCCAGATAGCGCACCAGGTCTTGTAAGAAGCGGGCCGCTGTGGCGCCGTCGGCCACGCGATGATCCACCGAGAGGTTCATCCACATCGCCGGTCGCACCTGCAAGGTATCGTCCACCACCAGCGGCCGTTTGGCGATGCGCCCCACGGCCAGGATGGCCGCTTGAGGCGGGTTGATGATGGCGTTAAAGACATCGATGCCAAACATGCCCAGGTTGGAGACGGTGAACGTGCCGCCGCTAACGTCATCGGGGATCAGACGATTGTTCCTGGCCTTTTCCACTACCTCTGCGCGGCGGCGGGTTATCCCTATCAGGGAGAGCCGGTCAGCCGCGTGGAATACCGGAACGGTCAGACCACGCGGGGTGTCCACAGCCAGAGCAATGTTGACCTCCTGGTACATCTTGAGTCGTTCTTCCTCGAACGTGGCGTTCAGAGCAGGGTGTTGTCTCAACGCTCGAGACACGGCGCACACCAGGATGTCACTGAACGACAGACGGAGGCCTGTTCTGGTCTCCACGGCGGGCAATAACGTTTCCCGCATGGCAACCGCCTGACTCATGTCCACCTCCACGCTCAAGTAAAAGTGAGGTGCCGTGCGGAAACTGAGGGACATGCGCTCGGCAGTGATACGCTGAATAGAGGTCAGTTCCAGCGACTCGGCGGGCGGGGGAACAGGCATAACCTGAGACGCCCGCCTGACATCCTCTAGCGTCACACGGTCGCCAGTGCCGGTGGCCTCTACCTGGCCCAGGTCAACGCTCAGTGCGGACGCCAGCCTGCGGGCAGCCGGGGTGATGCGCACGGGGGCTTTTTTCTCGGCTCGAGTTCGGGCATCCATGTAAGCCAGAACATCTTGTTTGACGATCCGCCCCTGTGGGCCGCTCCCTTCGATTTCGGCCAGGTCAACGCCGTGTTCTTGAGCCAGTCGCCTGGCGGAAGGAGATATCTTGCGACGTTTTTCCGCTCTCTGCCCCTCTCTCTCCGTGGGAGACGGTTCTGCGTCCGGCTCATCCCGGACAGATTCCACCAGGTCAAGTTCCAACCTGGGCGGTTCCTCGCCCGGCTCCAGAATGTAGCCGATGGTGGTAGTGACCGGCACGGTCGTGCCCACTGGGGCCAGATCGGGGCCCAGTATCCCGGCCCCGGGTGATTCCACTTCAACTGTGGCCTTTTCCGACTCGATGATCAGCAAAATCTCGCCTTTGCTGACCTGGTCACCCGGCTCCTTGAGCCATTCAATAATAGTGCCCTCAGTCACGATGAAACTCAACTTGGGCATTAAAATATTTATCGCCATGTGTCACCCGTGCCCCTACGGAACAAGTGCTTTACTCAGAATAAAGCCTGTGGGAGACAAGTAGCCTCCCACAGGCTCTAAAGCCGCCAGGTTACTCGTAACTGGTGAACTTGGCGTCTTTGACGACGAGGATAGCCTGGCCTTTGCCAACGACGTCACCTGTCTCGTCGAACTTGGTCACGCCGGTCAGCCCGGTGTATTCGATGGTGTGCAACACCTCGTGCAACGTCTCCTTCGTCGCTCCTTTCTCGATGGCTAACTGAAAGATGTAGGGAGCCTCGTAGCCATAGGCAGCCTGCTCCGAAGGCATCCTGTCGTACTCTGCCTGGTACTTTTTCACAAAGTCCTGCGTCAATTCGTCCGACTTGCCAGGGTCGAAGTAGACCATTACGTACACTCCTTCGGCCCCTTCACCTCCCAGTTCTATGAACTGATCGTGCTGGTTGCCGGCCGATGCGATGACAGGAATGTCACTCAATCCTGCTGCGAGTCGTTGCTTGCAGATCATACCGCCCTCAGCATAGTCGGTCAGGAGAAGCAGGGCTTCCGGATTGGCCTGGGCGATCTTGGTCAGTTGGGCGCTAAAGTCCTTGTCCACACCGGGAACGTATGTCTCCACTGCCACAACCTTACCGCCCAACTTGGGCACCTCGGGCAAGGTCGCATCCAGTAACCCCTTGCCATAGTCGTGACTGGCATACATGATCGCCAACTTGCTCTTGCCCAAAGTCTCAATGGCAAACTGCGCCATGAGAGGCCCTTGCATACCGTCGTGGGCGATGGTGCGGAAAACGTGCTTCCACCCCTTTTGGGTGATCTCGGGATTGGTCGAACTCACCGTCATCACCGTCAGCCCGGCCTCCTCGTAGATCGGCCCTCCGGCCAACGTGCAACTGCTGCACACGTGCCCGATGACAGCAAATATCTTGGAATTAGCCACCATTTTCTGGGCGCACATGGAGCCTTCATAGGGATCGCACTTGTCGTCGCAGATCACGAGTTCCATAGGCTGGCCGTTGATGCCACCAGCTGCGTTGATCTCGTCTATCGCCATACGTACCCCGGTCTCCAATTGTACACCATAGTCAGCCGCGTCACCCGTCATCGGCGCAACCATCCCAAACACTAGTGGCTCGCCCGCTGGCGCTGGAGCCTCAGTTGCGGCAGGCGCTTCGGTTGCGGTAGGTGTTGGCTGGCACGATGCTATCAAGGAAACACAGACCACAAGTAGCCCCAGGTTGAGCAGCAGTCGGTTGGTTCTTTTCGAATGTAACATCTTTATCCTCCTTGTTCCTCAATCATATCGTTTCACTCACAATGCGGCTTGTTCCAGTTCGCTTAACCAAGAGTACATTACCCGATACGTCACCTCCTTCTTCACACCCCCATTCGACCAATGCACGACGCCGATTGCTAGATGGTATATCTGTATCATCTCAATATTCTGGGGCACTTTTAACGTAGCCGCGCTTTCCATAGCGCGTTATGCCCGCGAGGTATGGAAACCTCGGCTACATTGCCCCACTTTATTGAGCAGATACGTATATCTCTTACTGCTCGCCTAGATAAGCCTTGCGCACTTGGTCCATACCCCGCAATCGCTCTGCTGGGCCTTCCAGGACGATCTCTCCGGTCTCCAACACGTAGGCCTGGTTGGCTATGGCCAAGGCCTTGCGCGCATTCTGCTCTACCAGGAGAATGGTCGTGCCGTCAGCGTGAATCTCCCGTATAATCTCGAATACCTCTTTGACCAGAGTAGGCATCAGTCCCAGGGATGGCTCGTCCAACATCATCAACTTGGGGCGGGACATGAGGGCCCGCGCAATGGTGAGCATTTGTTGTTCACCGCCGCTCAAGGTTCCCGCGAGTTGGTTCTTTCGCTGCCCCAGGATCGGGAATCTCTCCATCATGGTTTCTATGTCTCGGCGCACAACCCGCGTGTCCTTCCTCGTATAAGCGCCCATCTCGAGGTTCTCCAGCACTGTAGAGCGTGGAAACACCCGGCGACCTTCAGGCGACTGTGAGATGCCTAGATTCACTATCTGAGCGCTGGACAGCGCCTCGATCTTTATACCGAGGAATTCGATGGTGCCGGAGGAGGAACGCACCAATCCCGAGATAGTGTTGAGCAAAGTGCTCTTGCCAGCTCCGTTGTTACCAATGAGCGCGACGATGTCCCCTTCTTCTACGTTCAGGGACACACCTTGCAAAGCATGGACGTGGCCGTAATAAGTGTGCAGATCTGTTATGCGCAGCACGGGCTTACTCTTCCTCTCCCAGATAGGCCTGGATCACTTTTTCATTATACTGGATGTCCTTGGGAGTGCCTGCGGCGATCTTGGCCCCAGCATCGAGGGCGACGATCCACTCGGCAGTGCCCATCATCACCTGCATGTTGTGCTCAATGAGAACAATAGTCACGCCAAGGTCTTGGATGTCGTGAATAAGTTCCATGATGCGACCGGCCTCGCCAGGGTTCATACCAGCGGTCGGTTCATCGAGCAATAGAAGCGTGGGCTGGCTGGCCAATGCTCGGGCTACCTCTAGCCGGCGCTGTTCCCCATAGGCCAGATTGGCAGCGAACTCGGAGGCCTTGTCAAACAAATCTACGAACCTCAACAGTTCCTCTGCTTTTTTCCGGGCTGTGGCTTCATCTCGCTTCTTGTCCAGTGTCTGAAGCAAGACCCCCCACAACGTGGCTTCCAGTTTCGTGTGCTCGCCGACCAACACGTTCTCCAACACCGACATGTTTCGGAACAGGCGGATGTTTTGAAACGTCCTGGCGATGCCGATTTGTGTGATCCGGTGAGCAGGCCAACCAACGATCTCTTGTCCCTGGAATAGGAACCGACCAGACGTAGGACGGTAAATCCCAGTGAGGACGTTAAAGAACGTTGTCTTGCCCGACCCGTTGGGGCCGATGATGCCCAGTATCTGCCCCTGCTCAACGGTAAGGTCCACGTGGTCAACAGCCCTTACGCCGCCAAAATCCATGGTTATACCTTCAGCCTTCAGTAGGGTCATCGGAATACTCCTCGCTCAACAGTTGTCCCGTGAACGGTTTGGATTTGCCGGAACTTGGGTTCTCACGACCGAACGACCGTCCTAGTTGTTTGAAGAAACGCCCCTTTGCCGACTTTGCCACGGCCGATGTACCCATGATCCCTTGAGGCCTCCAGGCCATCAGGATAACCATCAGCCCGCCGTTCAACAGCATGCGATACTCGTAAAGAGGCTGAAAGATTTGGGGCAAACTGACCAGGATCACCGCTCCTAACACAGAGCCAGGAAGACTACCCAGGCCGCCTAATATGGCCATCTGCATGTGAAACAGCGATTCGTTGAGGCTAAAGGTCATCGGGCCTACAAACGCCAGGAAATGTGCCAGCATACTACCCGAAAAACCTACCCATAGGGTCCCAAAGGCAAAAGCCAATAACTTGTAACGCGCCACATTGATACCCATCGTCGAGGCCACCGTTTCGTCTTCCCGGATGGCAATAAGGGCACGACCGATGTGAGACTTGGTCAACCTATGCATAAACAGATAACACAAAATGGCAATGACCAGGTACAGGTAATACTGGCTTTGACAGGTGTTAAAGACAAAGGGGCCAATTTGAGGTGGGGGCACCCCCGGCAGCCCCATAGGCCCACGGGTGAGGTCCATCCAGTTGAGGGTCACGATGTGAAATATCTCGCCGAAACCAATGGTCATCAGAGTAAGATAATCACTTCCCACCCGCAGGCATGGGAAACCGAGCAATATCCCAAAAACGCAGGCCACTAGCCCGGCTGCTAGAAAAGCAACCGGCCAGGGCGCTCCCATCCTCATCACTAACAGAGCCGATGTGTAAGCCCCAATCCCATAGAAAGCGGCTTGTCCCAGAGTGAGCATACCTGTGAAACCCGTGATGAGATTCTGGGATAGCGCCAAGGGGATGTCAATGATCACTGCAATGACAATGCGGAACACATAGTCATTTGGCATGAACTCTGGTAACGCCAGCAGGATGGCCACTCCTAACCCATAGGCCAACAAGCGTCTGGGCTGAGAGACAAAGAAGCGTCGTACAGTCATAAGTGACACCTATACTTTCTCGGCGACTTGCCGGCCGAATATACCCATCGGTCTAGCTACCAGAATGACCATCACAATTGCATAACAAATGGCATCCCGGTAAGCAGAAGACACAAAGCCAGAAATGAGAGCCTCGGTGACACCCAGCAACAATCCACCGACAAAGGCTCCCTGCAGGCTGCCGATGCCGCCGATGACGCACGCAATCCAGGCCTTCATCGTGCCCAGGAACCCCATGCCAATCCATACAGCATAGTACATAGAAAAGAGTACCCCGGCGGCTACACCAAAGAACCCGCCTGCGAAATACACGAACAAGATGATCTTGTTGACCTCGATGCCCATCAATCTGGACGCCGGTATATCCTGTGCCACGCTGCGCGTGGCCTTACCCAGTTTGGTCTTGCGCACGATCAGGGCAAACACCCCGGTCAATGACAAAGCCAGAACTAGAATGATCACCTGCATAGAGTTGATCTGAATCCCTCCTACCTGCACCATGCGCGTGGGAAACATCTCAGGGAAAGGCATAGTCTCGGTGCCCCAGATGAGCTGAGCCACGTTACGAAGGACGAGAGCGGCACCCACAGCGCTGATCATAGGCACCACCCGGGGCGCATCTCTGACGGGACGGTAAGCCACCCGTTCGACCAGCATCCCGATAAGGCCACCAGCCACACAGGCCAGCAAGACAGCCGGAATCACTGGAACATTGAGCGTTGTCAAGAGGGACAATGCAATGAAGGTACCAAACATGTAAATATCGCCATGGGCAAAGTTGATCAACTCTAGGATGCCATACACCATGTTGTATCCCACGGCGATCAAAGCGTAGATACTCCCCGCCGCCAGGCCGTTCAACAATTGTTTTACCAAGTATTCCATTTTTCTCCTCGGTTAAGGTTGAGATCAAGTGGCGTCTACGTGCTGATGGGCGAAATGGGTGGCCTTTTCCACGATTCCCTCCTCAAACCGACTGAGCCGGAAAGCGTCTACGGGCAGGGAAGTCTCGCCTTCTACGATCAACTCGCACATCAACTGGCCAATGATGGGCGTAAGTGCAAAGCCGTGGCCTGAGAACCCACAGGCCAGGAGCAATCCTTCCACCTGTTCTACGTGGCCGAATATAAAGTTGTCGTCAGGGGTAAAGTCAATGGTCCCAACCCACGTGCGGATGATGTTGAGGCCGCGAAAAGCAGGGACAATCTTGAGGATGTTCGTGGTCGTCCGCACCATCTCGCCATAGTCCGTGGCTTTGCTGTAGCCGCTGATGCCGCCGGGCGCGTTCGTGTTCCCGATGTACACGTGACCACGCGCCGGCTGACGGCACACGGCAATGCTGCTGATCAGGAGAAACGGGGGCAGGATGGGAGGCATCGGCTCGGTGAGGATGAACTGGTTGGGACAGGGAGTGAGTGGGATATCTATGCCGACCATGCGTCCAATTCGGTCTGACCACGGCCCGGCCGCGTTGATCACCACGTCCGTCGTTATTTCGCCCTGGTCGGTGACCACGCCCCGAACGCGGTCTCCATCGAGCCGCAGGTCAACGACCTCCGTGTTAAAGAGGAACCGGGCTCCATATCGCCGCGCACGGTCGAAATATCCTTTTGCCACGAGGAGAGGGTTGGCTATCACGTCGGTCGGGCAATACAGTGCGCCATAGATAAAGTCGGATATCGCCGGCGCCATTTCCCTGACCTCGTCCCGGCCCAGGATAAACTCTTCGATGCCATAAGGCGCGTCCCGCTCCGCCAATCCGCGTTGCAGTTCCAACTCGTCCTCGTTCAGCGCTACCCACAAGTAGCCATCTTTCTCCAGTTCGATAGAGCAGCCGAGTTCTTCTTCCAGCCCATGCCAGCGTTGCATAGCCGCGATCATGAGAGGCAACTCGTCAATATCACGCCCAATCTGGCGAATCCCGCCCGGATTCCGGCCGGACTGTTCCATCGTCAGGAATCCTCTTTCTACAACGAGAACGTCAACCCCTGCCTTTGCCAATTCGTAGGCGGACGATAACCCACTCATGCCGGCTCCGACGATCACCACATCCGCTCGCAGAGATGTCATTTTTCGCCCTTCTCTTCCAGGATGTCCAGGGGGATTGGCCTCACCGGAGGGCGATGCGTATCTGGCAGAACCTGACTGATGTCCTGACCAGTCTCTTGCGCAATCATCCTGGCCACCAATCGGCCGCAGGTTCGCCCCTGACACAAGCCCATACCGGCCCTGGTCTTACGCTTGACCCAGGTGACGGAATCACATCCCTCGGCAATAGCCTTCAATATTTCTTCTTCGGTGATTTCCTCACAGCGACAGACGATCACATCTTTTTCAGCGATGATAGACCTCCTTGCTGCCCCTGCCGGATCCGACGGGGGCGCTCGATCCCCCGTACCCGGTGGGCAAAGGCTTTGGGAATAGCAATCGTGATGACCGCCGTGCGGTCGAAAGCCCGTGGGGTTTGAATCTTGACCACCTGGCCCCGGCACATCACCTCTCCAGCCCTGTTGATGGCATTGGCCTGGTCGCCGACTTGGGGCAAAGGGAGATACTCGAAGGGAAAGGACACCAGGGATTCTTCGTCCGAGTAATGCAAGTGAACCACAAAAATCGCCTGGCCCGGACAACTCGCGACACAGAGACCACAGCCTGTGCACTTGTCGGCGTCGAAACACGGCAGGTTGGTGATAGGCTCCCCGACGACGATGGCTCCCTGGCGGCAAGCCGTCTCACAGGGATTACATGGGATTTCTTGCACACACTCAATCACCGCGATCGGTCCCTTTTCAAAATCCTCTGGTTTAGGATACCCCGGAGAATTCCGCAACTCTTGCTCTGAGGGAATGCCAGTATACGCTACACCTTTATTCATGCCCTTGTCTTCTCCCACGCTCCCAGCCCGGCCTGGGTCTGCACTTTCATCCCATCAACGGCCGGTGTGACGCACGTGCGGACGTTTGGTCTCCCATCCACAGTCATCACGCAATCAGTGCAACGGCCAATCGCGCAGAAAATCCCGCGAGGCTCTTTATTCTTCACCGTATAACGAAACACCTGGTACCCGGCGGCAAGTAGAGCGGCAGCAATGGGCTCTCCCTCGAAAGCCGGAATGGGTTGACCATCTACCTCAATGGTGATCTCTCTACCAGGCTTCGCCCGGCCCAGAATTGGATGATCCAGAATACGCATTTCCGCTACACTCCTAACGTGGTGTTTCTTGGCGTTTCAGAACGCAGATTGGCAGGACTTGCGGATTTTGGCTGCCCAGATACATTCCGATCCGTTAACCCCACTCATCCGTGTTCTAACACTCCTAAAGGGTCAAGATAGAGGAACTCTCAGGAATGCCCTCTCCTGAAACATTATCGTCCGGAACAACTTTAACTCCCTGACTAGCCTCCATCTCCCGGTGCAACTCGAGGATGTCCTTACGGAGTTGGCTCAAAGTCGCTTTGATTTCCCTCAACTCTTCTTCGTGAAGGATGCAATATGATTCAAATCTTTGTTCTAATTCCAACAAGCGCAGCGCGGCGTCACTCGCCGTCATTGTTTTCACGTCCATTTGCGGTTATCTCATATTTTTCAGGGGGAATACCAAAACAGAACCAATGACACAAACAATTATACTCTCGAGATGCGGCTGGCGTAAGGGGTAAGTGGCCCAACTTGTGACCCTGATGGGTCATTGGGGGAAAGGAGAATCTCGGATCTTTTCAATAACCCGGGGAAGAAGAATAGAGCCACACGGAGATAAACGAAATGCGTATCCTCTCAATAACGTGGGGCAATGTAGACGAGGTTTCCATACCT